>JAZDHJ010000060.1:0-28070 GCA_043805995.1 Candidatus Uhrbacteria bacterium | reverse complement strand
TAAAAACATCGACGCCAGCTTCTTGCATTTCCAAAATAGTTTTTGTCGTAATTCCAAAACCATGCGCCAAATTTTCGGCGTTCATAATAATAAGATCGGGCTGATATTGAGCCTTAAGATCGGGCAGGATTTTTTTAACGGTTTCCCGTCCGATTTTACCGATAGTGTCACCGAAGATGAGGATTTTTTTTATGGGCATAAGGGGCGGAAGGGATTTAAGGGGTTGCAGGGAATTTTTCTGTAGAGGCGAATGGCCATTCGCCCGCTTATTTGTATTTATGACCCGTTTAATATACCCGACAAAACAAAATAAAAAAAGACCGGCGGGCACGAGGGCTGGCCGGTTTCGGAGAGATCTCGAAGCTTAGGTGGCTACTGACCTTCCAGATTCATGGTGTGAGTCGGTAGTGACGGTGTCGCCTAGGGCTGGACGCATTCTGACGCTGCGCTGGCCACGGCTTCCTGAGCCTTGGTCGGCGTAAGGCCAACCTCTTTCAGTAGCCAATTGATGTCACAGAGCCGGCCGTCGACTATCATCGTCAAATCTGGAATCAGGACCTTTCCGTCGAACAGGCCGGATTCACCGGAAATGATCACGTCGTGGAGGAATGGTTCTTGTCGATCCCTCATTGCCCCGAACGCGATGAGGCACAGATTGAGCTGGTCGGAACCCGTGATTGTGCACGTATGCTTTTTTCCCTGGGATGAGGAAGGAGCTGCCGAAGCTGTCGAGGTCACGCCCTCGTCCAGCAGGTCTGCGTAGGTTCGGAGAGCCGCAGAGCAGGCTGCCTTTTTTTCGGTGCTGAACATGCTTTTGAGTTCTGGCTTGATGCAGTTGGCCAGAAACTCAGGGCTGATGATGGTGGTGGGTGCTGGCGACTGTGCCATCGCTTTGTTCACGAATGGAACCGCGATGAACCAGAGGGCCAAAAGGCCGAGGACGACGAAGAGACGGGCGAGAATCCTGTTTTTCATTGATCGAAACCTCCACAAGATGTTGAGTTCATGACAGATTGGCGAAATTTTTTTATCATTTTTTCGCGTTCGTGTCAATAAAAGGCATCCAAAAAACCAAAAAGACGGACCAATCGATCCGTCTTTTTAAAACCAATGTAACTCTCCCTCTCCGGCGGGAGAGGGCTGGCCTGCTCCGCCGAAGCCCAGCGAAGGGGAGGGTGGGGGACTACCGTGCGTACTCAATCACCCTCGTCTCTCGAATAACGGTCACTTTAATTTCACCTGGATACTGTAATTCACCTTCAATTTTTAAAGCGATATCTTTGGCTAATTTGTAAGCTGAAAGGTCATCAACTTTTTCTGGTTGAATGAAGACCCGAACTTCGCGGCCGGCTTGGATGGCGTAAACTTTTTCTACGCCTTCGAAAGCCGAAGCGGTTTTTTCCAATTCTTCCATGCGCTGAACAAACTGTTCGAGCGATTGTTTTCTGGCACCAGGACGAGCACCACTGATAGCATCGGCCGCTTTGATAAGAGCAGCTTCAATAGTTCTTGGACGATCTTCGTGGTGGGCGACGGACTGATAACAGATTTCTTCTGGCAGCCCGAATTTTTTCATGATGTTGTAGCCAATCTCTGGGTGGGCACCTTGCATGTCGTGATCGACCGCTTTACCAATGTCGTGGAAAAGACCGCCTTTTTTGCAGATGGCTACGTCGGCCCCGAGTTCTTCGGCCATCATGGCTGAAAGTTGAGCCACCTCGATGGAGTGCTGCAAAACATTTTGGCCATAACTTGTTCGATATTTGAGACGACCTAAAATGGAAACCAATTTTGGATCAATGGAGGAAACTGGAATGCCGAGCGAGTAGAGAGCTTCTTCACCAGCTTTTTTGATTTCTTGGGAAAGTTGTTTTTTGGCTTCGGCAATGGCTTCCTCGATTCTGGTTGGTTGAATGCGGCCGTCTTTGATTAACATGTCGAGGGCCATTTTGGCGACCTGGCGGCGAATTGGGGAGAAACCGCTGACGGTAATCATTTCCGGAGTTTCGTCGACAATAATTTCTGTACCGGTCAAAAGTTCGATGGCTTTAATATTGCGACCTTCTTTGCCAATAATTCGTCCCTTCATTTCGTCTGATGGCAGAGTGACAGCCGTGGTGGTTGTCTCGACCGCCTGAGCCGCGGCAAAACGCGTAATGGCTAAAGAAATAAGTTTGCGAGATTCGCGTTCCAGTTCATCCTCGGTAATTTGTTCCAGTTTGCGCAAACGGTTCATGAGCGCGTCGTGGCTGGATTCATCAAGGGTTTTGAAAAGTCTTTCCTGAGCCTGTTCTTTGGTAAGTTCGGCGACTTCCTGGAGTTTTAAAACGGCTTGTTCGCGAAGTTCTAAAACTTTCTTTTTGGTTTCTTCGATTTGTTTTACTTTTTCCTCAAGTTGAGTTTTTTTGTCCTCAAGATCGAGAATTTTTTGATCAAAAGTAATCTCGCGTTTTTCGAGACGTTTTTGGGTTTCTTGAATTTCGTTGCGACGAATGGATTCCTCACGTTTAGCATCCTCGATGATTTTTAAGGATTTTTCCTTAGCTTCGAGGAGCATTTCTTGTTGTTTGGTTTTGGCTTCGCTGAGGAGTTTTTCGGCTTTGGTTTCGGCGTTCAGGGTCGTTTTGTGAGACAAAAAGCGACGCAGAAAGTAACCAGCCAAAGCTCCAACACCTATGCCAATAACGGCGGCGATGGTTATGAAGATATCATTAGTTAACATAAAAACCTCTTGGTATCCAAGAAGTTTCCTAAAATTTGCCTTTATTTTACCCCAACTTTGATTAGAATAATAAAACTGATGTCACGCTGTGTGAAGAAAAAACCGCTAATTTTAGCGCTCGAAACATCATAATTTATTTGATATCCAAAGGTTGGCAAGCGAAATAAGTGGAAACTGGAAACTTTCAACAGGATACTGAATATTAAGACGTTGTTCCCTAATGTAGTCTCTTGGTTTCTAGATACTGGCTAGGTAGATTTTTCTCAGCAAGAATTTTGAGCCAACCTTAGGGAACAACGTCTTTTAATTTTTTTACGTTCCTATTATGTCAGAAAACCCCGCCTTTGACAAGGCGGGGTTTTGCTCAGGGAATCGATGGAATTTTTACTTATAATGTAGGTGAGACGGATTTTTGAGGTGGTGGCACGGCATCTTCGATTTTATATTCACCGATTTTGGTGCGGCGTAATTCGGAGACATAGCCGCCGGTGCCCAGGGCGCGGCCAAGGTCGCGGGCCAGGGCGCGGATATACGTACCTGACGAACAACGAATTCGAACTCGGAGTTCGAGGGTTTCGAATTCGTTCGATTCGTCCGTTCGTTGGGGCGCGCCATCCCCCTTCGCTTCGGAAGCTATGGGGGACAGGTGGCGCGCCCCAACGAACGGAACGGACGAATCGGATTCGAAGGGAATTAAATCGTATCCATATATTTTTACCGCCCTCGCCTTGGCTTCAAGTGGTTTGCCTTCGCGGGCGGCTTCGTACATTTTTTTGCCTTTTATTTTGATGGCCGAATAAGCCGGAGGAATTTGTTCGATTTCGCCGATGAATTTTTTCATGGCGGTTTTTATTTTTTCTTCAAAACCCCCACCCTGGCTCCCTCCCCCAGGGCTGGGAGGGATTGGGATTGGGAATGGCATTGGTGTTATTTTCCCTGTCAGATCATCAGTATCACTCGACGCACCCAAAACAAACGTCGCCTCGTATTCCTTATCCATTCCTAAAAAAGTTCCGAGTTCGCGAGTCGACTCACGTCCGACACCTATAATTAAAAGTCCGCTGGCAAACGGATCGAGCGTGCCAGCGTGGCCAACTCGACGTTCACCAGTGGCTCGGCGAACCTTGTCAACAATGTCGTGCGAAGTGGGTCCGACCGGTTTGTCGATAAGGAGAAAGGTTGGCGGATTGACATTTTGCATAGATGATGTTATTTTGAGGAGCCTTTTCGTGCGGTCTTTGTATTTCGGAGGAAGCGATGGAAGAAGGAATTATGTTCAAGGGTGTGATTGCTTATAGATTTTACGTAATCAGTAGAATCAGAAACCTTGCAACAGAGAAACCAGAGTTTTGGTCAAGAGAGACTGAGTTAGATTTTCTGGAAAGGATGGATCGTCTCGGTAATTGTATTCTCAACGAGAACAGAATTACCACTGATCAGTTGAACGAATCTACTATACTCGGACCGAGAGCCATGCAGTATCTTCAAGGAATTGATGCCTGGTTGACCGAACAGGATCCTCGTTTGGTTTCCGGCTAGGGAATCCCTTTTGCGTGCGGATGCGAGCTCTTTCGCATCTGTTTTTTTATTGGCAAACCACCAAATCTCTTCGTCCAGTCTATCATATAATAGGGTTTTTCCAGCCAGTTGGCATTTTTTGGTGGATAAAAGGCCGAAGATAAGAGACTTTTTGTTTAACCTAGCCTTTACTAACTCGACCAAAAGGTCTACTATTTAACCACTTAGGTTTAATTTCCAATTTCCAAAAGCCAATTTCCAAATTGGGATTTGGAAATTGGAGCTTGGAATTTCCGATTATGAACATATCCGAACTCGCCCGACGTTTAAATGTGCCACCAGATGATTTGCGCGCTAAGTTACCTGAGCTTGGTTTTAGTATTGGTGCGCACGCCATTAAGGTTGACGACCGAGTGGCTGGGCAAATTCAAATGGCCTGGTCGGAAATGAAACGCCGTCTGCGGCTTCAGGAAAAAATGGAAAGCCAAAAGGCCGAGCAAGAACGTCGCGAACTTCGTTCTGAGGAAGAACAGAAACCGATTGTCTTGCCGGCGGTTATTACTGTCCGTGATTTTGCTTCAATGCTGCAGTTGCCAGTGCCAAAAGTCATGCAAGAATTAATGCGCAGTGGAATTTTCGCTTCACTTAATGAACGTCTGGATTTTGATACTGCTTCGATCATTGCCGAAGATTTAGGTTTCAAAGCTTCACTTGAAGACAAAAAAGAAGAAGTTGTCGTCAATGTCGAAGCCGAAAAACGTTTGTCCGAAGTGGCTGGCGAGGAAACTGAAGAGACTTTGAAAGTTCGTCCACCAGTCATCGTGGTTATGGGTCACGTCGACCACGGTAAAACCAAAATTCTCGACGCTATTCGTAAAACCAATGTCATGGAATCTGAAGCTGGCGGTATCACTCAACACATTGGTGCTTACCAAGTTGAACGCAAGGGTCGCCTTTTAACTTTTATCGACACCCCGGGCCACGAAGCTTTTACGGTCATGCGTTCTCGTGGTGCCAAAGTGGCCGACATCGCTGTTTTGGTGGTGGCGGCTGATGACGGTGTCCAACCTCAAACAAAAGAAGCTATCAACATCATTCAATCAAGTCACTTACCGTTTGTTGTTGCTTTAAACAAGATCGATAAAGCTGACGCCAACATTGATCGCGTTAAAGGTCAGTTGTCAGAATTGAATTTGGTGCCAGAAGATTGGGGTGGCAAAACCGTGGTGGCCCCAGTCTCGGCCAAAACCGGGGTTGGTATCGATAGCTTGCTCGACATTCTTATTTTGACGGCTGAATTAAACGAGAAAATTATTCGTTCCAACCCTAATCGTCCAGCGATCGGGACAGTTATCGAATCACACGTTGATCAAGGTGAAGGTCCGGTGGCCACAGTTTTGGTACAAGCCGGCACGCTTCATATGGGTGATGATTTGGGCGTGGTTGATTCACTTTATGGTCGGGTTCGGGCCATGCGGGATTGGAAAGGCGAGTTGGTCAAAGAGGCTCGACCGTCCATGCCGGTCAAAATTATCGGTCTTCGCCAAGCCCCAGCTGTCGGTGATGTTATTGAAGTTCCCGCCGACGTCGCGGCGCTCAAAAAACTCAAAATCAAACCAGCTCGTGCGGTTGAACAGATTGCTTCCATTAAACACACGACTCAACAAATCGAAGGTGAAGCCGGCACCAAACAAAATTGTAAAATTGTTTTGCGCGCTGACATGCTTGGTTCGCTCGAAGCTATTTTGGGTATGCTCGACACCATTCATCATCCAGAAGTTGGGGTTGAGGTGGTAAGTAAAGGACTTGGACATATTACTGAGTCGGATATTTTAAGTGCTGAAGCGACCGGTGCCATTGTTATCGGTTTCAATGCTCGACCAACAACTACGGCTGAAGAATTGGCTCGCGATAAAGAAATTACTATTCGTGAATACACAATTATTTATAAATTATTCGAGGATATTTTAACTGACTTGCAAAAACTTTTGCCATCAGAGACAATTATCACCGAAATCGGTAAGGCCGAAGTTTTAGCCAACTTTAAAAAGACAGAAAAAGGTTGGGTGGTTGGTATGAAAGTTCGCGACGGAAAAATTAAACCCAAAGCCAAACTGCGCATCTGGCGTGGCGAACAGGTTATCGGCGAAGGCGAAGTTCTCACGGTTCAAATCGGTCGCGGTGAAGTTAAGGACGCTAAAGCTGGTCAGGAATGTGGCGTTGGTTATAAAGGCAAAACCAAAGCTGAAATCGGTGACCTCTTCGATTTTTATGTTGAAGAAACCAAGGGCCGATTATTAAAATTAAAAGGTATCGAAGCGCGCTAAATAATTTTAAAATTTTTTCTATGTCAGAAATAAATTTGACTTCCCAAACTTTCGATCAAGTTGTTCTTCAATCCGATAAACCAGTGTTCGTGGATTTTTGGGCACCATGGTGCGGACCTTGTCGTATGATGGGTCCAATCATTGAAGAATTGGCCGGTGAAATGGATTCAGTGGTTATTTGTAAATTAAATGTCGATGAAGAAACCGAAGCCGCTCAACGTTTTAGTGTTTTGTCCATTCCAACCTTCATGATTTTCAAAGGCGGTCAACCGGTCGATCAGTTTTCTGGAGCTATGAGCAAGGAAGCGATGCGCGAGAGAATCGAGAAATCGTTGTAGGGGGGTGCGAATAACGAATTTATTACGAATTTACCCTCCTTCGCTGGGCTTCGGAAGGGCACGGCGAATATACGAATTTGGTTGGCGGTTTTTAAAATATTTTGAATACCATCCGTAGGGGCGAATGGCCATTCGCCCCTACGTTTATATAAAATTATGTCCGAAAAACTTATCATCATCGGTGGCGGTCCGGCTGGCTATACCGCGGCCATTTACGCGGCTCGAGCTGAGCTCTCGCCGGTGGTTTTTACTGGTGAGCAACCGGGTGGTCAATTAATGTGGACCACGGTGGTTGAAAATTTCCCCGGTTTTCCAGAAGGTGTTGATGGCCAGGATCTCATGGGGGTACGCATGCGCAAACAAGCTGAACGGTTTGGGGCGAAGATTTTGGATAAAGTGGTCACAGCTGTTGATTTTTCAGCCAAGCCTTTCAAAGTTACAACTTCTGATGGCCAAGTAACCGAAGCTGAATCGGTAATCATCGCCACTGGCGCTTCACCAATGTGGATGAAGGTGCCTGGCGAAGCGGAATATAAAGGTAAGGGGGTTTCAGTTTGTGCGACTTGTGACGGTTTCTTTTTTCGAAACAAAGAAGTCGCCGTTGTTGGCGGTGGTGATGCGGCTATGGAAGAAGCCCTCGATCTAGCTAAGTTTGCGAATAAAATTACCGTGCTTGTTCGCAGTGAAAAACTCAAAGCTTCTAAAATTATGCAGGAACGGGCCGAGGCTGAACCGAAAATTAGTTTTGTTTGGAACACCCAAGTTTCAGAAGTTGTCGGTGATGGTTTAAAAATGACCGGACTAAAATTAAAAAATCTTGTTGGCGGAGAAGAGAGTGAAATAAAAGTTGATGGTGTATTTTTAGCCATCGGCCATAAACCAAATTCTGATTTGTTCTCCGCCAAAGGCGGATCCGCCTCCGGCGGAAAAGGACAAGTTGAACTCAGTGAACGTGGTTTTGTGGTTTGTAAAAACCGAACTTCAGAGACAAGTGTGGTCGGTGTGTTTGCCGCTGGTGATGTTGAAGATTCTCGCTATCGTCAAGCCATCACTTCGGCCGGCGCCGGTGCCATGGCGGCAATTGATGCGGAGAGGTGGTTGAAAGAATAAAAATATGGATAGGTCTGAATCTCCTGAAGAAAGGATGGAATCAATTTTTTTAGAAAAATTTAACGGGGCGCCAAAAAAGTTAATTCCAATTATCAAAAAGGGATTAATTAATGTTGGTGAAAGAGGATTAGTCCCAGTACCAGAAAATTTAGAATTCAATCCTTTTGAGGATTTTGCCAAAGATCCTTCGTCCGAAAACTTAGGTACAATTGTTTTTTTAACGATTGCCGAGGCTCATGAAGGTTTTTTCCCTGAAAGGGATATGAAAGACTTTCGAAAGAGAGTTGATAGACATCCTGATTGCGCAACAATTATAAGTAATTTGTGTTCTGATTTTGCTATATATTTACCAGACAGCAAGATTATTCAAAAA
Source organism: Candidatus Uhrbacteria bacterium (assembly GCA_043805995.1). Taxonomy (GTDB): domain Bacteria; phylum Patescibacteriota; class Patescibacteriia; order UBA9934; family GWF2-40-263; genus UBA12403. Next base: position 19,682 of record JAZDHJ010000060.1, on the reverse strand, counting down.
CAGTTTGTGGCCGATAGTTTAAGCGGTGAACATGCGAGCGAAAGTCAGTTTGTTGGTTTTTTAAAATTTAAAGGGAAATATTTTGCGATTGATCAGGCTGCCTGGTATTATGGACCAGAGTCAAATCCGTGGTTTTATATTATTGAAGGAAAAAAATTGGAAGATCTTTTTGATGAATTTGTAAAGTATTTAAAGGAACAAACAAGAGAAAGTAAGGAATACGATAAAAAAACATGGACAACTTTTGCTGGTCTAGAAAATTCAAAAAATACTTTGGTTCAAGAAATGACAGAATCCAAGTAATGGTTTAGGTAAAAATAGTTTTAAACAAGAAAAAATAATGGTTTTTGACCGTTATTTTTTATAGACAAATCTTATTTGTTGTAATCTATTACTTCGGCTGGGGCCGGTGCTATGGCGGCGATTGATGCGGAGAGGTGGTTGAAGGGTGATGGGCGGTAGAAGCGTAGAAAACGTAGAATTGTGGTTAGACCATCGGATTTTGTCCGGTGGTTTTTTGTTCTAAAGCGATCCAATAATCTACGTTTCTACAATTCTACGTTTTCTACGTAATTTTATGCACAAACCCCGTTTGCTCACAGTCCGTGAAAGTATTAAGCTGTATAAGCTTTATGAAATCAGAAGAACAAAATATTGCTTTTATTGACGGACAAAATTTGTATATGGGTACCATGATGAATGGTAGTTCTTGGGAGATTGATTTGTCGAAGTTGCGCGTTTATTTATCTGCCAAATACGATGTGGAGAAAGCCTACTATTTTTTAGGTTTTGTTAATGAAAAGTATCAAGAACTTTATAGCCAAATTCAAGAAGCGGGTTTTATATTGATTTTTAAACAACATACGGCCGCCATGCAAGGAAAAAAGAAAGGTAATGTCGATACAGATATTGTTTTTCACATAATGAAAAAAATGTATAAAAACGAGATTCCAAATAAGGTAGTTTTATTGTCGGGCGATGGTGATTATAAAATCTTAGTGGATTTTCTTTTGGAAGAAAATAAACTTAAGAAAATTCTTTTTCCAAATGGTAGGTTTGCTTCTTCTTTATATAAAAAACTAGGTTCAGAATTTTTTGATAGTATTGATAAACCGGATATTAAAAACAAAATTCAAAAAGAAAAGGGCTCCTTAGGTATTTAACCGTTCGGATCCCTTTTCGTCTTGATAAAAATATAATAGCTTATTATGGTGATTTGGTCAAGAAAAAATTGTTAATTAAATTTAAACCTTAAATCATATGCAAAATCCATTCGAAAATGCCCTTAAACAACTCGATCGTGCGGCTGCTCTGCAAACCTTCAATCCGGACTTTTTGTTGCGGATGCGTCAACCGAATCGGGAAATCCAAATCTCGATTCCGGTGAAGATGGATAATGGCGAACTCCGAATTTTTACCGGTTATCGGGTTCAGCACAACAACGCTCGCGGTCCATACAAAGGTGGCATTCGTTATCACGCTGAGACTAACATTGATGAAGTTCGGGCTTTGGCGCTTTGGATGGCCATCAAATGTTCGGTGGTTGGAATTCCTATGGGTGGTGGCAAGGGTGGAATTACGGTTGATCCAAAAACTCTTTCGGTTGGCGAACTTGAACGTTTAACTCGCGGTTGGGCCAAAGCCATGGCCGATGTTATTGGACCAGAAAAAGATGTCCCGGCTCCGGATGTTAACACTACACCGCGCGAAATGGATTGGATTGCCGACGAATATCAAAAAGCTACCCAAGATCCAAAGTACAAAGCGGTTATTACCGGCAAAACCATTCCGGCTGGCGGTTCACTTGGTCGCGGTACAGCAACTGGTGATGGTGGATATTTTGTTTTCGAAGGTTTGCGTGAAAAATTAAATGTCAGCAAAGATGCTTGTACGGTGGTGGTTCAAGGTTTTGGCAACGCCGGTCACCAAATGGCTGAGCTCTTTTATCAGAATGGTTATAAGGTGGTTGGTTTGTCTGATTCTAAAGGTGGTATTTATAATCCGGAAGGTTTGGACGTGCGCGCTGTCGATGAACATAAAAAAAATAACGGCTCAGTGCAAAATTTTCCTGGCGCACAAAATGTTACTAACGCCGAACTTCTTGAACTCGAATGTGTGGTTTTGGTACCAGCCGCTTTGGAAAATCAGTTTTTTGCCGACAACGCTTCACGTGTAAAAGCCAAAGCGATTCTTGAAGTGGCTAATGGTCCAACCACACCAGAAGCTGACGAAGTTTTCAAAAACCGTGGCATTCCAGTTGTCCCAGATGTTTTGGCCAATGCCGGCGGTGTTACAGTTAGTTGTTTTGAATGGGAACAGAATATGAAAGCTGAAGTTTGGACCGAAGAGCAAGTTGGCGAAAAATTAAGAAGCACCATGCAAGCGGCTCTTGATGCCGTCTGGGATAAGAAAATGGCTTTAAATTGCACGGTTCGCGAAGCAGCTTTTATTGTCGCTATGGAACGAATTGAAAAGGCCATGATGGCATAAAATCCGCGATTTTATTCGAATATTTAAAAAACGATGGCTCGGCCGTCGTTTTTTAAGTCTTGTCATTTTTCCTCTTTTGGTTTATAGTACCGAGCCGGTTTAGTTCCTTTCACTTTCGTCCCTTTCACTTTCGTTCAACGGAGGACGGAATGTCCAAAATGCCCGTAGTCAATCAGACGTCCTTTGTGGGCGGACGATTCATCGTTATTCGTGAGATCGGCGGTGGTGCCACAGCTCAAGTTTTTTGGGTTGAAGATACTAAGTGGGAGGATGGTAAAAGGGTAGCTCTCAAAGTACTAAGAGCTAACTTGGTTAAGAGCCATGATATCGTAAGGAGATTTGAAAGAGAAGCTGTGCAATTGCGTAGGGTCGAACACCCTGGCTTTATCAAGGTTCTTGACTTCGGTAAAGATAAGGGAAGACCGTGGATCTCCATGGAGGTGGCGGAAGGCGGTTCTCTTTTCGATCGGATCGAGCGGAAACCACTTACACCACGTCAGACAGTAAGGGTTGTCCGTGAAGTGTTGGAGGCTTTGGAACACGCGCACGAACGGGGTGTTATCCATCGGGATCTTAAACCCCAAAATATCCTTTTTGCCGCAGATGGTCGAATTAAGATTATCGACCTGGGAATTGCGAAATCGAATTCAAGAGGACTGAGGGGGCTGGAGACTGTGCAAGGCTTAGTAATGGGTACTGAGTGTTTCATGCCACCAGAGCAGGCTTTGGACACCCGTTCGGTCGACGAACGCGCGGATATTTATGGTGCGGGGGTGGTGCTTTACTCCAGTGTCATGGCTTTTGCCCCTGTCAAGTTGTTTGCTTCGGCCGAACATTCGGAAATCTGGGAGGGCTTTCCGCCAGAGTTGAAGCCGTTGGTTATGAGGGCGACTTGCAAAAATCCGGATGAACGTTTTCCTACGGCCAGGGCAATGATCATGGCCTTGGATGAGGTGTATTCATCACTACCTCTTCTGCAGGACGACGATTTACCTTTGGTTCTGCCAGACGGCTGGGAAGAAGTCAAAAAACCGGTTGGTGGCAACAAAAAAAGAACTGTCGACGCGGGTGGGCAAGAGAGAGGCCCAGAATTCGAGGTGCTCAGCGGTGACAGAAATGCCCCAACGATGGTTCCGGACTATGAAGGATCCGAGGTCGAGGAAGTTGGAGACAGAGCTGAAGACGATTCATTCGCCGACACCTATGGTGACGATGAGGATTTTTCCGAGGAGTCGGTTGAGTCAGGTGTGACTTTCCTCGGAGATGATCTTCCCCCGCCTCGCCGACGCCCGCCTCTCCGAACTCTGATCGTACTCGCGATAGCGATCGTCCTTGTTCTGATCTCGTTCGTCGGAATTCGGTGGCTCGGTCACTCAGACGAATCAAGTGAAGAACCGATCGCGGTTTCGACCGAGACCGAGGCGTCACCGCCCGAAGTTCAGGCTCCGACGCCTGAACCTGTCAGTGCCGAGCCGATCGTCGAGGTCGCTCCGGAGGAGCTGGTCGTTGCGCCAGAACCAAAGCCCAAGCCAGAAATGGTTCGGGCAGAGGTTGCCCCTCCACCCAAGGTCGAAGAACGGACGATCGCCCCTACGCCAGAGGTGGTTGAACCAAATCCGGTTCCAGCGGTTGAGGTTCCGAGCGTTGTTTCGGGCCACAGCGTGATAACTGCGTTGAAACCAGGGCAGTTCTTCTCGCCGGTGGTACGCGGCCAACACAAGGAGGTAAAGGTTCACCTCCTTTTGAATGGAAAATGGACAATCTCCAACATGACAGTTGGAGAAGATGGTGTGTGGCGGGTGACGATTACGATTCCGGAAGGAGTCGTAAGTTTCCGATACTTCATCACTGCTGTGCCTGCCTGGTCATCTGGTTCCTATCCAAATCCGCGCCTCGTTGAAATCAAGTAGTAGAAGGAGGCTTCATCTCCCGCCCAGAACCTGGCGGGAATTTTTTTTGCCCAGCTTTCCTCAATTTCTCCAATCTGCTATGATTTTCTGGTATAAAATAACCTCAACCAATCCAACCGAAATTCAATAATTCAATAATTCAATAATTCAGAAATTTCCGATAAGTTATGCCTTACAATCATCAAGAAATCGAAAAAAAATGGCAGGAAAAATGGGTTGAGTCAGGAATTTTTAAAACTAAAGAATCGCCAGATAAGAAAAAATTCTATGCTCTCGACATGTTTCCTTATCCATCGGGTGCTGGACTGCACGTCGGTCATCCTAAAGGTTACATTGCCACCGATGTCGTTTCGCGTCTGAAGATGATGCAAGGTTTTAATGTTCTTCATCCGATGGGCTGGGATGCTTTTGGTTTACCAGCTGAAAATTACGCCATCAAGAATAAAGTTCATCCTTCAGTTGCGACCGAGGAAAATATTGCGGTTTTCAAAAAACAATTAAGTCTCCTTGGTTTTACTTATGATTGGGAAAGGGAAGTAAACACAACTGATCCGAAATATTATAAATGGACTCAGTGGGCCTTTTTGCAAATGTTTAAAAGCGGTTTGGCTTTTGAGTCGTTTGAACCGATTAATTGGTGTCCTGGTTGTCAGACTGGTTTGGCTAATGAGGATTTGGATGGTGATAAATGCGAGCGTTGCGGTAGTTTGGTGGAACAGAAACCAATGCGTCAGTGGGTTTTAAAAATCACCGATTATGCCGAACGACTTTTAAACGATTTGGACAAACTTCCCGACTGGCCGGATTCAATCAAACAAATGCAACGGGAGTGGATTGGTCGGAGCGAAGGGGCCGAGGTGAATTTTCAAATTTCCGAATTTCCGAATTTTCAAGTTACGGTTTTTACCACTCGTCCGGATACGCTTTTTGGGGCTACTTACCTAGTTCTCTCGCCGGAACATTCTTTGGTTTCACAAATTACTACATCGGAACAGAAATCGGCAGTTGAGGAATATGTTTCTGCGGCGAAAAATAAAACGGTTATTGAACGTGGCGATGACACGCGTGAAAAAACTGGTGTCTTCACTGGTGCCTACGCCATCAATCCAGTGAACAATGAACAGATGCCAATTTGGGTGGCTGATTACGTGCTGGCTGGTTACGGGACCGGCGCGATTATGGCCGTGCCGGCTCATGATGATCGTGATTTTGCTTTTGCCAAGAAGTTTAATTTGCCAATCAAACAAGTTGTGGCGCCAGTTCGAATCGATAGTAAAAACCCACCGGTCGCTGACAAGCCAACAGTTACTCGTCAGACAATTCACGGTTTGGTGATCGACCCTAAGACCGGAAAAATTCTTTGCTTAAAATGGAAACAACAACCCTGGACCGGTTTTGTGGTTGGGGGAGTGGATGAAGGTGAGGATATCGTCGCGGCCGCCAGACGAGAAATTAAAGAAGAGACCGGTTATGTTAATTTGAAATTTATTCGAGTCTTAGGCGGGGTGGTGCGCGGTGAATATTTTGCGGCTCATAAAGATCAAAACCGAATTGCTTATTCCAATGCGCTTTTGTTTGAGTTGGAAAACGATCAACAGGAAACAATCGGAGCTGCAGAATTTTCTGAGCATGAACCAATTTGGCTTGAGCCAAAAACTTTGAATCAAGATAATTTTACTTGTGCTGAATTGGATTTGTGGTTCAAACGTTTAAATAACGGTGAGGCTGCAGATTGTGAATACGGTGTGGCTATCAATTCCGAATTTCTCAACGACTTGCCGACTTGGAAAGCTAAAGACGACATGACTTCATGGCTCGAAGAAAAAGGTTTTGGTCACAAAAAAATTCAATACAAACTGCGCGACTGGGTTTTTTCTCGTCAGCGGTATTGGGGTGAACCGATACCTTTGATTCATTGCGAGAAGTGCGGAGTTGTGCCGATGAAGGAAGAAGATTTGCCACTTGAACTTCCGCGGGTTGAACATTACGAACCATCCGGCACCGGCGAATCGCCGCTCGCGACCATTACCGATTGGGTGAACACAACTTGTCCGGTTTGTGGTGGTTCGGCTAAGCGTGAGACCAACACTATGCCACAGTGGGCCGGTTCGTGCTGGTATTATTTGCGCTATATCGATTCAAAAAACGAGACGGCTTTGGTCGATCTGGAAAAAGAAAAATATTGGTCGCCGGTTGATTTGTATGTTGGTGGCGCCGAGCACGCCACTCGTCATTTAATCTACGCTCGTTTTTGGCACAAGTTTTTATTCGACATCGGTGTGGTTAATTACGAGGAACCTTTTACTCGTCTGCAAAATGTCGGTCTGATCATGGCCGAAGACGGTCGAAAAATGAGTAAGCGTTGGGGGAATGTCATCAACCCAGATGACGTCGTAAAAGAATATGGGGCCGATGCCCTTCGAGTTTACGAAATGTTTATGGCGCCGTTCAACCAACCATGTGCTTGGAGTACCAATGGTTTGGTGGGGACGAGACGATTTTTGGAGAAAGTTAACGGCCTGGTTCAATTGGTTTTAGAAAAAGAAAACGAAAATGTTACTCGAGCTTTACATCAAACAATTAAAAAAGTCGGTGACGATATCAATGATTTTCGTTTCAATACTGCTGTTTCTCAAATGATGACTTTTGTGAATACGGTTTCTGAAGAGAAGGGCATCACTCAAGATAGTTTTCTAAAATTTTTGCGCGTACTCTGTCCGTTTGCTCCGCACTTAACAAACGAAATCGCCGCCGGTCTTGGCGAGACTGAGATTTTGGAAACCGGTGAGTGGCCAGTTTACGATCCGGAGATGTTAAAATCCGATGAGGTCACCTTGGCTATCCAGGTTAATGGAAAACTCCGCGGAACAATTATTGTTCTCAATGAGGCCAAAGAGGATGAAGTAAAAGTGACGGCCATAGCCGAAGAAAACGTTAAGAAAAATCTTGAAGGTAAGGAAATTATTAAGGTGGTTTTTGTAAAAGGTAAATTAATGAATTTCGTCGTCCGTTAAAAAATAAAATGTAGGGAACAAAAATTTTTGTTCCCTACATTTTCCCCAAAAATTGTGTCAGACAATTGACAGACAAAATGATATGCAGTATCATTTATTCATATTTATAATCTCATTTTTATGAACAGTCTGCCTAATACGGTCTCGACCCGGGAGTTTCAGCGCAATTATCGAAATATTATCAATCTGGCTCGCAAAAGCCATGATGCTGTGGTTTTGCTTAATAACAGTAAGCCAGAAGCCGTGCTTTTATCTGCTGAAACCTATAACGACCTGGTTTCCAATGATTATGTTTTTGATGAGGCTGAAACGTTGCGTTTGGTAAACCAAGCTCGTCGTTCGCATAAGGCTGGCAAGTCAAAACAATTGAAATCTTGGAATGATTTAGATCGATAATCGTGTCGATATGTCATTTAAGATTTTTTATTCGCCAGAGTTTAAAAAAGATTATAAAAAATTGCCGATTACAGTTCGTGAACAGCTGAAATTGAAAGGTCAATTGTTCCAAGAAAATCCGTTTCATCCCCGTTTGCGTACGCACAAACTAACTGGTCAATTAAGGGACTTGTGGGCTTTTTCCGTTGATTTTCGTCACCGAGCAATATTTGAATTTTTGACCGAAAATGAGATCCTGTTATTAAGAGTCGGTGATCACTCAATCTATCGGAAAAGATAAGATTTCAAAAACCGGCCACCGGCCGGTTTTTGAAATCTTCAAGATGTGCTAAAATAAAAAGAGTTTCGTTTAATTAATTTCCTTATGAAAAAATTATTTTTTCTTTTCGGGTTCGTTTTGCTTTTTCCGGCCGCGGCTTTGGCCACCACCGAATCGGTTTCCGATAACGTCCAGAACATTATTTATATCGAGTGCGGTGATTACACCGGCTCTGGTGTAGTAATTTTCGATAACGTGGTTTTGACCAACGCCCACGTGGTTCAAGATGATTATGGCGAAACAGAGGAAGTTTGTTATGGCGGTTATGTGGAAAACGCTTATGAAACTCCGGAAATAAGTTTTTATCTTATCCCAACCATTGTTAAAAATGACGATTATTTTGATTACGCTTTTACCGAGGCAGTCGATGAAAACGGCGATCCGTTTATCTTTCCATCAGCTGCGATTTGGGGAAACGCCGATTCCATGATTTTAGGCGAAGACATTACCGTACTTGGTTACCCGGATTCCGATCTTACCGGTTCGACAATAACTTCCACTAGCGGTTCGGTTTCCGGTTTTTCCGGTTCCATTTGGATTAAATCTGACACCATAGTTGAACACGGAAATTCTGGCGGTGGTGCTTTTGATGCCCTGGGAAATTATATTGGTATTCCAACTAGTGTGGCGACTGGCGAACTCAATTCCTATACTTGGATCGAAAATGTCAACGCCGTTTTTGAAGATGCTTACGGCGCCGATAGTTTTGTTCGCGATTATTCAACTCTTTATACAAGAGACAACCAAGTTTGTTTTTCTGGCACTTGTTATTATTTTGCTGTCGATGAAGTGGCTTATCCGGAATATTATACTTTGCCAGGCGATGAAGGCGGCACGGCCGATGTGGTTGATGTTACACCAGCCGCCCCAATCGCCGGAGCTTATGTACCAGAAAAACAAGATGCTTCATTGGTCTCTCGGCTCCTTGGTCGAATCCTCCTTCAAGTCGAAGAAAATGGTGAGGCTTGGTATGTGAATCCGGCTGATAGTTTGCGTTATTATATGGCCGACGGTTCGGTGGCTTATACTTTGATGCGTTATTTCAGTTTGGGTATCACTGATGCTGATTTGGCCAAAATTCCGACGGTCGAAACCTCGGCTGATATGTTGGCGGCGACCAGTATTTGTTCCCAGAATTCCTTGGCTAATCAACTGAAAGGAAAAATTCTGCTCCAGGTCGAACAACACGGCGAGGCTTGGTATGTTCATCCAGACAAATGTTATCGTATTTATCTGAAAGATGGCGACGCGGCTTATGACATTATGAGATATTTGAGTTTAGGAATCACCAATACCGATTTGGAAAAAATGCCAACCGGCACCTTCTAAATAATCTTTCGTCACTCCCTCCTACGCTCGCGCCGAGCTTCCTCCTTCGTAGGACTATGGAGGACAGGTCGGAAGGCAAGCCATCACTCCATCACTCCATCACTCCACGACTCCATCACTTAAACCACCACGCAAATGTGTTCACTCGTGCTCATACTGTAAACAAGTTTCTCCACGCACCAAGAAAATCGGCGATCAAAAACGGTTTAGTTGCCCTCGGGTTGCATAAAGTTTTAAAACTTTTAGGCGCCTCGATGTTTGGACTGTTTTTGCCGATTTTTCTTTTTGAGTTTTATGGCTATCGCGCTTGGCCGGTGTTTTTGTACGGCGCGGTTTACTATTTAGGTGCGGCTTTGATGCAACCGCTTGGCGCAAAAATCATGACGAAAATTGGTTTAAAAAAAGCCATGATTCTTGGCGTATTTTTGTACGTCGGTTTTTTCGCTTCGTTGCTTTTGAAAGACGTTTGGCCGGTTTGGGCCGTTACCGCTTTGAGTCTTTTCTTTTTCATCGCTTGGCACATCACATATTGGGTGCCATTCCACACGGCTTTTGCTGAGGCCGCGCCGCGAAAAAAACTTGGTTCAGTCATCGGTTTTTTGGCGGCCGGACGATCGATTATCGGCATCGCTGTACCGATTCTTTCTGGTTGGATAATCACAACTTTCGGTTATTCGGTCATCATGATTTTTGCGGCTGGCATTGTTTTGCTTTCAGTTCTGCCGATTTTTTTTGTTAAGGTGGGCGAGGAGAAATTTGAATATGGCTTTTGGGAAACCTTCAAAATTTTGTTTTCCAAAAAGGAACGTTCACTTCTAACTCTCTACGCGGCCGAAGGTTCGGAGAACGCCGTGGGTTTTCTGGTCTGGCCAATTTTTATTTTTTTACTTTTTCAAGGTCGTTATTTAGAGGTCGGCGCCGTGGCCACAGCCGTGGTGGCGGTCAGTGTAATTATGGAGATTGTGGTCGGTCGATTAGCCGATCGTTTCAATCCGCAAAGACTTTTTCGAGTCGGCGCCAGTCTCACTTCGTTCGGCTGGCTGATGAGAATGTTTGTCACCACCGCCACCAACGTTTTCTTCGTCGGAATTTTTCACAGCCTGTCCTACATTTTAATGAACACACCGTTCGAGGCAATCATGTACACCAGAGCCGCCGACGCCGGACACTATGTCGATGAGTATACCGTCTTGCGAGAAATGGCCTTGGGTTTCGGCCGTGCCGCCACCCTTTTATTTTTAATCGGTTTAGTCTCACTTGTCGGTTTTCCATCAGCTTTTCTGGTCGCCGCTTTGGCGACGATTATTTTTAGTTCAGCCGTTCGGTCTTCGTCGAAGGAGAAGATTGGGACTATTGGGTTGGCCCCTCATCCCTAACCCCTCGGCCATAGCCCTCGGGCGTTGCCCTATGGGCAGAGCCTGACCACGGGCGAGGCCTCTCCCGCCCCACTTCGCTCGGGCTTCGAGGGGGCAGGCCGGAGAGGGAGATTTGTTTGGGTGTGAACTACGAAACAACCACCTTTGTCATTCTGAACCCTCGTGAAGAATCTCGCCTCGTGGTGCCACCCTAAATCATAATCCATCAGTAAATCAATGTAATCAGAGTTCAAGACAACCAAAACCACGCGGCGAGATCCCTCTCCCTTCGACTCGGCTCAGGGCTCTGAGTCCAATCGAAGAGCTGGCTCGGGATGACAGGACAGAAAAATTCTCCCTCTCCTCCACTCATGTATTTGGTTGGGAGAGGGTCGGGGTGAGGGAAGTTAACTAAAAAATCTTCAATATTTATCCGACAGTTGTCGGATTTATTGAGGATTTTTGTTGTTTTTGAGGTTCAGTGGTTGACAAAGGAGGGTTTTTGATATAAGGTTGGCTGTCGCGAATCAATCAACAGACTCTCTTTCCAAGGGGTGAAATCATGGATGAAAAATCCAGTGACTTCGAACTCGCTGTTGCGTGTCGAAACGGTGACACTACAGCGCTCCGCCTCGTCGTCGAACGATACCAAGGACGTGTCTTCGAACTCGTGTGCTGTTCGATCGTCGGTTCGGGTGATCTCGAAGATGCACGTGACATTACTCAAGACGTGTTCATCGAATTCTTCAGATCCTGCGACGAACTCGATGAACGTGAAATGCGTTTTGTACATATTGTGTTGTTTCGAAGGGCTTTACGAAAAAGCGTCAAACACATTTCGGCCGAGGTTCCGCACGGTAGTCTTGCACTTGCCGTTTCGACCTGCTGTTCGATGAGCACTCCGCGGCGTCCAGACGAAGACGCCTGGAGAAACGAACTTTATCGTCACATCATGGAGGCCGTGCAAACACTCGATCCAGACACCCGTGAGGTCTTTCTCCTCCGAGAAATCGAGGGGCTGAGTTACAAGGAAATCGCGGATACGATGGAGGTCCCTCTGGGAACCGTTTGTTCACGCATGTTTCGGGCGAGAGTCGCCCTGCGCGAACAACTTTCCGACCTGCACTGACACTCCAACTTCCCGCCCACCATCGAGCCGCCCTCTGGCTCATCGGTGGTCTTTTTTTTGAAAAATAAACTTCCATAATTAAATAATTCAAAAATTTAATAATTAACTAATTTCACCCAACAATCCCTTAGTCCCCCTCGGCCATAGCCTACGGGCGAGGCTAAACCCACCCCTCCAACCCCGCCCCACTTGTCCCCCTTGCCCCAGTTGCGCCCCTTGCCGCCCTTTTGTAAGATACCAACCATATGAATATCGTCGTCATTGGTACCGGTTACGTCGGCCTGGTTTCTGGGCTTGGTTACGCTAAACTTGGGCATCGGGTGGTTTGTGTGGATCGGGATGCGGCTAAAATTAGTCAGTTGGATTTGGGTGAACCGACTTTTTTTGAGCCTGGGCTTTATGAATTGCTTCAGGAAATGCAGGCGGCCAGTCGGATTATTTTTACGACTGATTTGTCGAGTGTAATTTCTGGGGCCGACATTGTTATGATTGCGGTGGGTACGCCGGCCAAAGTTAGTGGTGAGGCGGATTTGTCGGCGGTTTTTGGGGTGGCCGATGAAGTTGGTAAGTATCTCGATCATGAGGCTGTAATTGTTGTGAAGAGTACAGTTCCAGTCGGCACAAATCGTCAGGTGCTTGGTCGAGTGCGGGCTGGTATGAATTTGGTCGGTCGAGGTGATTTGGTGGATTTGGTGAATGTCGCTTCGGTGCCGGAGTTTTTGGCTGAAGGAACAGCCCTTCATGATTTTTTAAATCCGACCAGAATCGTCATCGGAGCTGATGACACTTTAGCTTTCACTTTACTCGAAAGATTACACGCCGACATCAACGCACCACGAGTTTTGACTTCCATCGAAAACGCCGAACTTTCCAAATATGCCGCCAATGTTTTTTTAGCCACCAAAATTTCTTTTATAAATGAGATTGCCAACTTGGCCGATTTGGTCGGAGCCGATGTTACCGAGATTGCTCGTTCAATCGGTCTCGATCCGCGCATTGGTTCTCACTTTCTTCGCCCGGGAATTGGTTATGGCGGTTCTTGTTTTCCCAAAGATGTTTCCGCCTTGCATCAGATTGCCGGTCATCATGGTTATGATTTCAAACTTCTCTCGTCAGTCATCGAAGTGAATAATCATCAGCGAGAAATTTTTGTTCGTCGAGTTGAGGAATATTTGGGAAATCTGAAGGGGCGAACTTTGGCCGTTTGGGGCTTGTCGTACAAAGGTGGAACCGATGATATCCGCGAGTCGGCGGCCATCGACATTGTTCAACGACTTTTTGCTCGCGGGGCCGAGATTGTGGCTTATGATCCATTAGCGGTTGAAAAATCAAAAGCTGTTTTGTCTGATCAGATCACTTTTACCTCAACAGCCGTTGATGCTGTGGAAGGCGCCGACGCTCTGCTCGTGCTAACCGACTGGCCAGAGTTTCGCGAGGTTTCGTTTGAGACGGTTTGTAGTCGAATGCTTTCACCGGTGATCTTTGATGGTCGAAACTTGTTGGCTGATTTAAAACTTAAGGATCGCGGGTTTGTTTATTATGGTGTCGGCACTCGCGGCTAAAATTTTTCTGAAGATTAAGATGATCGCGAATTCACCTTCGCGGTCTCTTTTTATTATTTTGTTGGCTTTTGGTTTCAGTATTATTGGCAGTTCGTTGTTTTTGAAACAAATTGACGAACTCTATTTGATTGTTTCGACCATTATTTTTATCGCGATATTTTTTTTGGTTCGTGCCCCGAGTTATAAATTTTTGGCGGCCATTATTTTTGTTATTTTTCTTGGGGCTCTGCGTTTCGATCAATCATTTATCGATCCGAATCAATTATCGGTTCTTGATTATGTTGGCAGAGAGACCGTGATGAGCGGAACGATTAAAGGCGAGCTCGTGGCCCGCGAATCTTCGCAGGAGGCGAAAATTTCAGGGTTAAAAATTTCTGATCAGGAAATTCAAGGCGACATTCTGGTGCGCTTGCCACAGTTTCAGAAATTTTCAGTTGGCGATATTTTGGCCTTTCGTTGTGAGCTGACTCGACCCGAAGCTTTTAATGGTTTTGATTATCTTGGTTATCTTGAGAGTCGGGGAGTTTATGCGATTTGTTATCAGCCGGAAGAATTGACTGGGCGAGGGAATATTGGTTGGCGTTTGGAAAATTCTTTGATCGCTCTTCGAGCCGCCATGATCAGCAAACTTGGCCAGATTTTTCCCGAACCGCACGCGGCTTTTATGAGCGGAGTTTTGTTTGGTGGTAGTCAGGGTTTGAGTACGGACTTGAAAGGTGATTTTTCTAAAACTGGACTTTCACATGTCATGGCCGCCTCGGGCTACAACGTTTCAATTTTCTCGCAACTGCTTTTGGTTATTCTGATGAGAAGTGTTTTGGGTCGTCGACGAGCTTTGATTGTTTCAAGTGTCCTCATCGTCCTCTATGTTTTTTTAGCCGGCGCAACACCACCGGTCGTGCGAGCGGGCATTATGGCTTCGACCGTGATGCTTGGTTCTTGGTTTCGGCGGACGCCGCACGGTGGCAATCTTTTGCTCCTGTCTGGTTGTTTGATGTTGTTTGTCAGTCCACGACTGGTTTCCGATGTTGGTTTTCAATTATCTTTTGCCGCGACCGGTGGACTGATGCTCTTGGGTTCCTGGTTTGGCGATCGAACAACTTTTATTCCTGATGTTTACGGTTTGCGCGAATCTTGTGCAGCTTCACTCGCTGCCATCTCAGCCACCCTGCCGATAATGCTCTGGCACTTCGGTTCAACTTCTCTCATTGCGCCACTGGTTAACCTGCTCATCTTGCCCTGGATTCCATATTTGATGCTCCTTGGCGGAATCGCTCTCGGCGTCGGTTGGCTGTCAGTTCCGCTCGGCGCCCTCGTGGCCGTACCAGCTTCGGCTTTAAGTGGTTTTATCCTACTACTCGTCACCTGGTTTGGTTCAGTCTCCTTCGCCTCGATTACTTTACCAAAAACCCTGTCAGCGATTTTAGCCTTAATGTTTTTTATTTTCATGTTGTACCTAACACGTCTCAAAAAAGATTAAGGGGCGGAAGGGGTTTAAGGGGCTGGAGGGAGATTTTTAGATTGGATAGAATATAACCTCCACTTTAAAATCCCCTTCAACCCCTTCCGCCCCTTAAACCCCTTCGATATGCCCCGTTCCCCAATCCAAACCCGCGTTCAGCCACTAAAGCTGATTAAACGACGCAAAAAAATATTAGGCCTCGGTATCATCACCATGGTCATGATTTTATCTTTGGTTTGGCAGGCAAGTTATACTGGTTGGTTTTTTTCTGAGAGGGAACTTAAGGTTTGGGTTTTTGATGTCGGGCAAGGTGACGCGATTTTTATTGAGACGCCAGATGGTAAGCAAATTTTAGTTGATGCCGGAGCTGGTGGAACTATTCTCACTAAACTCGGTGAAGTGATGTTGCCTTGGGATCGAACCATTGATGCAGTTGTTGTCACTCATCCTCACGCCGACCACGAAGGCGGACTACCAGAAGTTCTGCGACGATATAACGTCGGAACAATTTATGAAACCGGAGTTCTTGGTTACAACGATTTGCAAGAAACTGTCGAGGAACTTGTCTCTGAAAAAGGAACTGAAACCGTCATGTTAACCAACAGTACTCTCCCTCTCCAGCCTGCCCCTCGAAGCCCGAGCGAAGTGGGGTCGGGAGAGGCCTCGCCCGTGGCCAGGCTATGGCCGAGGGGTCGGGGTGAGGGGGCACCAACCGATGAAAAACTAAAACTAGAATTCCTCGCTCCCGACACCAATCTCCAAAACAAAAAAATCGATAACCTAAACAACTCATCAATCGTCCTACTTCTGACTTACGGAGAAACTTCGATTCTTTTAACCGGTGATGCGGCTTTTGAAGAAGAACCGGAAATTTTAAATGACATCACCGAACCAATCGATATTTTAAAAATTGCTCATCATGGCAGTGTCACTTCGACTTCAAGAGAATTCCTGGAAACCGTCGCTCCGCGCTACGCCATCATTTCCGTCGGGGCCGAAAACGATTACGGCCACCCACATCCAGTCACTCTTGAACGTTTGAAAACTCAAAACATTGAATCGTTCCGCACCGACCTCGATGGCGATATCTTGATTACCTCGACCGGCGGAGAACCGACAGTCGAAAGTCGGCCATTACCGTTTTGAAATGTCCAATGTCAAATTGATTGAATGTCAAATGAAGGAATTTTATTATTTTAAGGAATCGAGCTTCTTTAATTAAATAATTCAGAAATTCAATAATTCTCCCGCCGACGGAGGCCTTTGACGGGATCCCGCCAAAATCCTATGACGGCGGGAAATAATTTCAACCAATCCTTCCGCCATTTGTCATTTGACATTCAATACTTTGACATTCCCAACCACCCCACCATTGCCAATTTAAAATAAAAGTGCTAAATTCTAGCCAACAAACTAGTCCAATAATCACCTAACAATCACCTGATTGCCAAGCCGATCCAACAATAACCTAAAAAATAACCCCCAAATAATATGATCCAACGCTCTCTCGTCCTTCTAAAACCCGATGCTCTCGAACGCGGCATTATTGGTGAAATTATCACTCGTTTCGAACGAGTTGGTGCCAAAATTGTTGGTATGAAACTTTTGGTTTCGGAAAAAGACACGGCTAGCAAACATTACACCGAGGATTTGGCTATCCGTCGCGGTCAACATGTTCGTGATCTTATGATCAACATGCTTACTTCTGGTCCTATCGTGGCCATCGCTGTCGAAGGTATCGATATGGTCGAAGTTGTCCGTAAAATGGTTGGCACCACCGAACCAAAATCCGCCGCGCCTGGCACCATTCGCGGTGACTACGCGCATGTTTCATTTGCTCACGCCGACGAACACCACATGGGCGTTTTCAACTTAATCCACGCCTCAGGTTCACCAGAAGAAGCCGAAGTTGAAATCAGCGTCTGGTTTAAACCAGAAGAATTGGTCGATTATAACCCAGCTTTCACTCAGTTTACTTTGAAGAAATAAGGTTGGTTTTGTAAAAGCGTAAAGGTGTAAAAATGTAAAAACTGTAAAAAGTAAAGGACCATCGAGTAAAAATCGGCGGTCTTTTTTGTTTTAGTATAATCGTTTTTTTTGTCATTCTGAGCCCTTGCGAAGAATCTTTTGCGCTAAGTTGGCTCGCGGAAAAATTATAAGTGAATCAATATTTTACCTTTTTACATTTTTTACTCTTTTCCACACCATCGCTTGACACAAAACTTTAGTGTGGTAAAGTCAAAAAGGTATGAAAAACCTGACCGCCAACAATTTCTTCTTTTTCTTTAGCCAGTGCCGGCGGTAACTGTCTTTGTTAAGTTTATTTTCAAAGAACCGCTGGTAAGTAACCGGTGGTTCTTTTGTTTTGGACTTTAAAATCTTTTTCAGATCCGATATCAGGAAATTAAAGTTTTTTGATATCGGATCTGAAAAACTGTGTGACAAGAAGGAGGAAAAAGACATGGCTTTCTCAGACCAAATGTCCGAGGTAGAATTCCTTAGGGAGATCGAACTTTCGCTTTTGGAAAATGGCAGGAGAAGAACGGTCGCTATGCTAGGTCTTGAACTCGAAGGCCATTTACATGCACCAGGTGAGAACCTTCCGGCTTGTCGGGTTCACGAGGTTGAAGGTGAACTCAATCAGGCCGCCCCTTACTTTGTTCATGAAGTTCACGGTGGCAGGCTTGAAGTTCTGACCGATCCTCAGCCAACCGTTCGTAAACTAGTCGATCAACTCGAACGGCATTTGGCTTTGGCCGATGGTGTTCTTGCTGATCACGGAATGACTCTGACTGCCGAACCGATAATCGAACTGCCAGACGACCATCTTAAAGTCGTGTATCCGGTGCCTCGGTATACCGAGAAAATCGGAGAGTTAGGTCGAGAAAGGGGCCGAGCAGCTCTTCGTGTGGCTAGTCTTCAGTTTCATCGGGGTGTTGGTTCTTGGGAAGAGGCACTAGCCGTTTATCGAGCGGTGCGTAGTGCTTTACCAGAACTCAAACGGCTTGGTGATTTGAGTCGTGGTGAACGATACAGAATCTGTGAGACCTGGTGTGGCGCTGGATGCTATGCCGCACCCGATCTAAGAACCCCTCATGACGTTTGGGAACATTCACAGAGATACGGGTGGACTGGTAATCCAAAGGGTTTCTGGAGTCAATTGCGAATAAATTGTCGCCACGGAACCATCGAGCTTCGAACACCAGATTCTTCTCGCAACATTCAGCACATCACTCGAATGGCCGAGGCTTTTGCTCGGGCTAGCACGGTCTAGTTCTTTGGTGGAATCTTGAGGGGTGAGGTGCTTCAACCTTCCCCTTTTTTATTTTGATATTTATGCTAATCTCATACAGTATGCAAACAAAGAAAATTTTACTGGTTCAATTTAGAAACAAACAATTAACCGAACACGAGTTCAAGTGTATTAAAAGTAAAATTCTTTCTAAAAATATAAAATTGGAAAGTTTTAACGCTTTTACTAAAGCCCCAACCTTTAAGGTTTTAGAAAATTACGACGCGCTTATTTTTGGCGGTTGTGGTGAATTTTTTGTTTCCAAGAGTAATTACACGGAGCAAGATAAAATTTTGTCTTTGATTAGAAAAGCCGCTGATAAAAATATTCCCATGTTGGGTTTGTGTTTTGGTTTTCATTTAATTGGCCAGGCTTTGGGCGGGGAAGTTATTCATGATCCGGAAAACAAGGAAATTGGAAGTTATAAAATTTCTTTAACCAAGGTTGGAGAAAAAAATCTTCTTTTTAAGAATTTTCCGAAAATATTTTTGGCTCAAGAAGGTCACAAAGACCATTTAAAAAAGTTGCCGCCAGGAGCTATTAAATTAGCCTCCAGTCGTCGGTGTGGTAATCAGGCTTTCCAAATTGCCGGCCAGCCAATTTACGCCACCCAATTTCATCCCGAACTTTCGGCTAAAGATATCAAAACTCGATTGGATTTTTTTAAAGACATTTATGTAACAAAAAATAACGAGTACAAACAAATTTTAAAGCGAACCAAAGACACACCTGTTTCAAAAAAGGTTATTCAGAATTTTGTTAAGACGTTGTTTTGAAGTTTTTTCACAGCTTAACTTGACACAATACTTTAGTATGATAAAGTTTTTTTATTAGAAATTATGAATTCCGCCCAAGTTCAAATATTAATAAACCGTCAGGCCGAAATTATTATCGGTCGAGTTATTATTATTAAACTTCGGCGGTTGCTGGCTTGACATTTTCTGAATTGTTAGGTAAAACCGCCGGGGCAACTTGGCGGTTTTTAGTTTAATTGTTCTTTTCAGTAGGTGGCTATTTGTTCAAAATTATTTTTTTGACCAGTTAGCCGCCTACTCGATCACCATTAAAATGATAGGAAATTGGAAAGGTGGCCGTGTCAATCTTCAAACTCAAGGGGGTCTGGGTCATGGGTCAAGCTCTTTCTTTTTCTGTCGAGCGTCTTCCTGGCGCCGGTGCTTCCGTCCTTTGTGCTGCGGCACGTAATTTCCACTTGGACGCTGGGTGTTTTTTGCTCAGAGTCGGGGGTGTTGCCCGCCGGATTGCACATCGTCTCGAATACCTCTGGGGTCTGTTCCCGAATAACCAAAAAACAATCCACTTTTCCCCAAGCCAAGAATGATAAAAAGTGATAAAATATAAGCAGAAAGTAATAATAATCTCTGCTTATTTATGCAAAAATATAGTGAAAAAACTTCCGCTATGGT
>JAZDHJ010000059.1:0-69350 GCA_043805995.1 Candidatus Uhrbacteria bacterium | reverse complement strand
ACATAGTGAAATCTTACCAGAGCGTATCTCATAAGCCACCGGTCAGAATTTTACTATGTTTTTTGTTTTTCTGCGTTAAGGTCAAACCTTTTGAGTCCACTGGTCAAACCAGTGGTTTACCGGGTGGGGTGGACAATTAATCCATCCTGAGTATAGAACTCAGGTTAGGATATCCACCCTCGACGGTTTATTAATTCAAGGCTATACTACTCCTGTCTTATGAATAAAATTCTTATTATGGGTCCTCAGGGATCCGGTAAAGGCACGCAGGCCGAGATTTTGGCCAAGGAGTTGGGTATCCCGGCGATTTCTATGGGGGCGCTGCTGCGCGATGAAATTAATAGCGGATCTGAAGCAGGAAAGCTGGCCAAAGATTTTTTGGTGAGTGGAAAATTGGTACCAGACGAGTTGGCTTTGCGGGTAGTTCAATCACGTCTTAATCATTCAGATGCCGCCAATGGTTGGATTTTGGATGGCTTTCCAAGAATCATGGCTCAGGTCGAAATGTTCTTGCAATTCATTCAGCCGACTCACGCCATTCTTCTTGAAATCACCGATGTTCAATCGCTCGAGCGTCTTTCTGGTCGGGTTCAGTGTGATAAGTGTCGCTGCGGCTTTCAATTAAAATACGTGCCGCCTAAAAATGTTGGCAAATGCGACCATTGTGATGGTAATTTGGTTCATCGTAACGATGACATCCCCGAAGTTATAAAACAACGTTTGAACATTTATCATGAGGAGACTGAACCAGTGGCCCGCAAGTTTGAAGGAATGGGAATTTTGCATCGTGTTGACGGTTCAGGTACGATTGAAGAAGTGGCAGCTGAAGTGAAGAAGATTTTTGAATAGTTGGTTGTTGCACGCGGTTTTTAGCGGTTGTTACAAATCTACAAATTTTCTACAAATCTGTTACAAATCTACAAATATTTGGGTTGTATGGAAGAGAAAAAGGATAAATTATTGTATCCGAAATTAAGCTATCAAATAATTGGTGTTTGTTTTGATGTTTATAATGAATTAGGATCGGATTTGAAAGAGAAAAATTATCAAAAAGCTATTGCTTTTGGCTTCACTCAGAAGGGCATATCTTTTTTTCAACAAAAATATTGTCCGATAAAATTTAAAACAAAAAGAGTTGGTGATCATTTTGTCGATTTTTTAGTCGATGAAAAGATTATTTTAGAGATTAAGGTGGCAGAGAAATTTAAACCAGCCGATTTTAAACAAGTTAAGTCCTATTTGATTAGTAATAATATTGAGTTAGGAATTTTAGTCAGGTTTTCTGGTGACGGGGTTGCTTTTTGTCGCGTTTTAAAACCTTACCTGAATTCATGATTCGTATATTTGTAGTATTAGTAGAAAATTTGTTGATTAGTAACAACCATTAATTATGCCTCTTATAAAGACTGACGAAGAAATTAAAATTATGCGCGAGGGTGGAAAAATTCTCTCGACGGCTTTGTCGGCGGCAATTAAGGCGGTTCGGCCAGGTGTTTCCATTCGTGAATTGGACGAGGTTGCAGAAGCTACTATTCGAGCGGCTGGAGCCGTGCCGTCTTTTAAGGGTTACAGAAGTTCAAAAAAAGAACCGGCCTTTCCAACCACCCTCTGTATCTCCGTCGGGCCAGAAGTTGTTCATGGTTCGGCTGACAGAAATATAAAATTAAAAATTGGTGATATTGTCAGTTTAGATATTGGTTGTGAATATAAAGGTTTGTTTACCGATATGGCCGCAACCGTGCCGGTTGGGGAAGTTTCAACCGAAGCTAAAGATTTGATGCGAGTAACTCGCGAGGCTTTATTTGCCGCCGTAAAAGTAGCTAAGCCAAAAAACGATGTTCGAGATATCAGTGCGGCCATCGACGGTTATATCAAACCTCATGGATATGGCATTGTTACAGCCCTCGTCGGTCACGGTGTTGGTCACGCGGTTCATGAGGCACCAAACGTGCCAAATTATTTTTCAAATCGAGCGCCAAGCGTGCCGCTCAAGCCCGGTATGTGTATAGCTATTGAGCCAATGATTACTTTAGGTAGTGGTGAAGTTGTGACCGCTGACGATGGTTGGACAGTGATAACCGAAGATGGTAGTTTGGCCGCCCATTTTGAAATGACGATTGCGATTACAAAAAATGGTCATGAGATTTTGACACCGTTGCCGGTTTAAACATCCCCTGAAGGGGATTAGGAGTATGAGGGTTCTTGGGATTGATTTTGGGGACAAGAAAATTGGGTTGGCTTTTGGGGAATCGGAAGCCAAGGTGGCTGTACCGCTGGAAGTGATACAGAATTTTGGCGCTGAAACGATTAAAAAAATCGCTGAAAAAATTCGTCTTGAAGATTATGATCAAGTTGTGGTCGGGGTGCCGCTTTCAACCGGCAGCCATCATAACTCAAAACAATTGGAAAAATCCCGAGCTTTTATTGAGAAACTTAGAGTGTTGGTAACAATTCCGGTTTTTGAAGAAGATGAATCTTACACTACTTCGGAAAGCATTCGGTTACAGCGGGAAGAAGGCGCAGCGGCTGATGAGGATGCTATTGCGGCTATGTTGATTTTGGAACAGTTTTTTGGCAGGGAAGGAAAGGGAGGGAAAGGGGATTAAAGGGGAGGAAAGGTTTTTTGTGGCTATTCTCTATCATACTACCGGAATAGTTTTGTCTAAACGCGACTGGCGGGAGTCAGATCGCGTTTATTCGGTTTTGACGCAGGAACATGGCAAGATTGAAATGGTGGCTCGGGGGGCGCGCAAACCTTTAGCTAAACTTTCACCACATTTGGAATTTTGTGCCGAGGTCGAGTTACTCATCGTCCACGGTCGAGTTCATGAAACCGTGGCTGGAGTGGAACGAAAAAGATCGTTTGTTGGTCTCTACGACAGTCTGTCAAAATCATTGGTGGCGCATCATGTACTTCAGTTGGTTGATTTGGGTACGCATGAGCGAGAGGTTGATAAATTTTTGTACGAAGAGGTAAAAAATTTTTTAATTTTTTTGCACAAAGCCCCAGACTTAACTTCCGAACGCGCTGCTTTTGTCCTTTCAGCCTTTGCTTTAAAACTTTTATCATTACTCGGCTATCGCCCGGAACTTAATTTTTGTTTGCAGTGTTTGAATCAAATTAAACCCGGTGAATTTCATTGGCACGCTTTGAAAGGTGGAGTTATTTGCCTGGCGTGCCTTGAAGCCGACAAAGAACAATGGTTTTCGGCCCGACTTTTATCTGACGACGTTTTAAAATTAATGCGTTTTGCTTTAAGTGAAAGATTTGCCGATTTGTTACGACCAAGATTAAGCGGAGAAATTTTGGATCAATACCACGAAGCCGTCGAATCCCTTTTGGTCGCCCATTTTCCAACCATTCCAGCGACGACACTCAGAGCAGCCTGCAATTTATAAAAAAAAGACCTCCGCGCGCGTGGTGGCGAGGAGGGGAAGGTCGGTGGATCGGATCGGGGCGGCTAGACGACCGCCGCGAGGGCGCTCATGGCGTTCTGCGACTGCCTGTTGCCGACGATCATGGTCAGATCGGCGTAGGCCGGGTCGTCGGCGTTGCCCATGATCCGATCGAAGGCGCTGTTGAGGTGTCCGAAGGTGCCGTGCTGTCCGGACCAGGCGACCAGCTTTCCGAAGGCGGTCACCGATCTGGAGTGGGCGGCGAGACGCAGCAACCAGTCGATGTCGTGGGGCGCTCTCTCGCCGATCATGGCGAGGATTCCCACAAAGACAGTGTTGATATCGCTGTCGATCGTTCGAATGAGAGTTGGATCTTGCCGAAGACGACTCGTGATTGCACAGGTGTCTACCGTCGAGGTTGCCGGGCGGGACCTCTTTCTCCTGGTGGTCGGCGGCGGTGTTTTGCCAGAACCGATGACGACGAAAACACCAGGACCAGTGGGAAGATGAAGACTGATCATCGATACTTTCCTCTACTGTGGGGAGATTGTGAACTCTCCCGCGGGGCGGGCCTTTGGAACCGTTCCGAAAAGCCGGTTGCATTATGGCGTTTTTTTGGGTTTTTGTCAAGCTTTTGGCTCAGATTAGCGATTATTAGGCTTTTTTTGACAAAATCCTAAAGACAAAATATAGTTAAATAGTTATGGAAATTGCTCGGATTATTTTGAATGATGACAATAACCAGTGAAGCTGGCTTTGTTTGTCCTGCCGACGGAGGCCTTCCTCCTACGCTTGGGCTTCCTCCTTCGCTCGTGACGAGCTACGGAAGGACACGGTCGGAAGGACAGGTTGGCGGGATCCCGCCAAAACATGGTGGCGGCGGGATGATTCTTTTTTACAGATAAAACCAGCGAAAATCGCTGGTTTTTTGTTTTTTAAAGTCCAGTTTTTCCACTTCTCTAATCCTTAAATATAAGCTAAAATAACCAATGATTTTATGTCTACATATACTTCCGTTTCCGAAATCGAAAAATACCTGGGTCAGGAGGTCGAACTTAAGGGTTGGGCCTATAACTTTCGTTCCAGCGGCAAGATTTTTTTCTTGCAGTTTCGCGACGGTTCGGGTCGGGTTCAGGTGGTTTATTCAGCTGGTAATTTGTCGCCTGAGCAATGGGCAGCTTTGAACTCGCTACGGATCGAATCATCGGTGGTGGTTCGCGGCACAGTTAAGGCCGAAACGCGTTCAGCTTCGGGTTTTGAACTTGATGGCGTTTCGGTCGAAATTATTCAATTGGCACCAGAAGATTATCCGATCGGCAAAAAAGATCATGGTCCGGAATTTTTATTCGATAACCGTGATTTGTATTTGCGTTCGAGTACACCGTGGGCAGTTCTTAGAATTCGCGACCGAGTTTATTTTTCCATCGAACAGTTTTTGCACGAAGAAGGTTTTATCCGCTTTGACACGCCGATTCTTCAGCCGACCAGTTGTGAAGACACAACTCAATTATTTTCGGTCGATTACTATGGCGAGCCGATGTATCTTTCTCAGTCCGGCCAGCTTTACAGCGAAGCCGGGATTATGAGTTTTGGTAAAGTTTATGATTTTGGCCCGGTGTTTCGAGCGGAGAAAAGTAAAACCCGCCACCATCTTTCAGAATTCTGGATGATGGATGCGGAGATGGCGTTTTTTGATCAAAAAATGAACATGGATTTTCAAGAGAAATTGATTAAAAGAATTGTTTCTGATGTTTTAGTTCACTGTCCAACAGAATTGAAAATTTTGGAACGCAACACCGCGATTTTAGAAAAATTAGTCAACGAACCGTTTATCCATCTTAAACACAGCGAAGCCAAAAAGATTTTGGCGGCCGATGGTTTAACTGTCGATCCACTCGACGACATGTCAACCGAAGAAGAAATTTATCTTGGCAACAAATATCAACTGCCAGTTTTTATCGAAGATTACCCAGCCGTCGTCAAAGCTTTTTACATGAAGCATTACACCGACGAGGCCGGAGTTTATCGAGCGGTTTGTGCCGACCTTATTGCTCCGGAAGAAGGCCGGGAAATTATTGGTGGTAGCCAGCGTGAAGAAGATTATGAAAAATTAAAAAAAGAAATTGTTAATCGAAATTATCCGCTCGAGCAGTATGAATGGTATCTTAACACTCGAAAGTACGGCAGTGTACCACACAGTGGCTTCGGTCCTGGATTAGAGCGAATTGTTCGTTGGGTGACCGGAGTTCATCACGTTCGCGAAACGATTCCTTTTCCGAGAACGTTGAATCGGTCGACGCCTTAGGCCCCCCCACCCCTAACCCCTCCCCCAGGGTGGGAGGGGAAAGAATTTTTTTATGGATAAATTACGGACGGCTTTATTTGTCATTGGTTTATTAGGAGCTGTTTTAACGGTGGCGAATTTTTCAGTTTGTCGTTGGAGTGCGTCTACACAATCGAGCGGTTTGGCTTGGTGCGGTGGTTGGCCGGATTTTAACCTTGGGTACGAAGCAGAACCTTATTTGCCCTTTTATTATCGTGAAGTTGTTTTACAACCTGGAACTTATATTGTTTTTAGTGTTTCGCAAAGCGAAGATGTTTGGGATAGTGAAGCCAATGGTTGGACAACAACCAACGATAAAACTATTTATCGATATCGAATCGAAAGCGGTGAAAAAGAAATTCTAAAAACTTTTGAGAACGAACAGCCGGTACTTTATAAGAATGGATATTATATTTCTTTTTTCAACGGCGAGACTTGGAAAGATTTGAGTTTAGATGGTCAAGAAAAACAAACAGAAGTTTATAAGATTAGTTCCAATAATGGTGAATTTTTTGTTACCGGCCAGGGTTTAAATTTTGGTTCTGGGGAAATGCCAGTTGCTCGTGATGGTTTGGCTATAAAAGCCTTTAATAAAAACGATGATTTGATTGGAACTACGGAGATTAGATGGTCTAATATTGGTTATGAAATGGCCGAAGCTGGCGTTTGGTTTATTTCCGACAATGGAAACGATATTTATGTTTGGGGTCGAACAATCGAGGCTATAAACGATGATATTTTTTGGAAAGTTTCTTTGGCCACTAATGAATGGCAAGAAATTTCTCGACTTAAAACCGACGCTGAAGAATCAGACTGGGTCACTTGGTATGATGGTGATAATGAAAAGATTACTTATCTTATTAATAAACGAACGGACAACTTAACTATTGTTAATGGGGTTGATTTGCCAAGTGGTGAGACCAAGGAACTATAGCGAGGCAGTTTAGGAGAAATTTCTAATGCAATTTGGTCGCCTGATGGTAAGACAGTCGGTTTGATTGATGACCAAGATTGTTTTTGGCAGACCAAAGTTGAAAAAAATTTGACCAAGCCAGAAATTTGTGACGCCTTTTCTTTTCCTTTGGATTGGTTTGATGATACTTTAGTTATTGATCAAGACGGAAAATTGATTTTACACAATCTAAAAACTGAGGAAAACACAGTCGTGACTGACAATCAAAACATTAACCCAGATTTTTCTACCCAATTTTACAAATATTTAGGAACGATAAAAATTGACTAAAGTTAGCTAAATTTTAAATAAAAATTTATGACCAGAACCTGGAATAGCCAAACAATAAATAAAGTGGGGGAAACGGTAAAACTTAATGGTTGGGCTCATTGCATTCGTCGCATGGGTGAGAAACTCGTTTTTATCGACTTGCGAGATCGTAGTGGTATTGTTCAAGTTGTTTGTTATAAACCAGATCTCGACGAGGTTTCGTTAAAAGCTGTTGATGAGGTCGGTGGGGAATATGTTTTGGAAATTGAGGGTGTGGTGCAAAAACGTGGAGAAAAGCAACTCAACCCAGACATGCCAACCGGTACGGTTGAGGTAGCTGCCAAATCTTTTAAAGTTTTAAACACCTGCAAAACACCACCGTTCGAAATCGATAAAGATACCATCGGTGTTAACGAGGAACTTCGTTTGAAATATCGATATCTCGATTTGCGCAGCGAACGCCTGCATAAAAATTTAATCTTGCGTGATAAAGTTGAAACTTTTTTTCGCGGTTTTTTGCATCAAAGAGATTTTATTGAGGTTGAAACACCAATTTTAACTAAAGGCACTCCAGAAGGCGCTCGCGAATTTTTGGTGCCTTCACGTATTCACGCTGGCCAAATGTATGTGTTGCCGCAATCACCCCAGCAGTTTAAACAGTTGTTAATGGTCGGTGGAGTGGAAAGATATTTTCAGGTCGCTCGTTGCTTCCGCGATGAAGATCAACGTGGCGATCGTCAACCTGAATTCACTCAGCTTGATTTGGAAATGTCTTTTGTCGAGCGTGAGGATGTTATGAGCTTGATCGAAGAAATGATGATTGAGATGGTTAAGACTGTAACGCCAGAAAAACGAATTCAACAAGTGCCGTTTCCTCGTTTGTCTTACCAGGAATCAATGGAAAAATATGGTTGCGATAAGCCTGATCTTCGTGAGGATAAAAACGATCCAAATCTTTTGGCTTTTTGCTGGGTGATTGATTTTCCGTTTTTTGAAAAAACCGAAGAAGGCGGCTGGACCTTTACTCACAATCCTTTCTCGGCGGCTATTCCTGAACATCGAGAACAATTGATGAATCAAGAAAACATCGGTGATATTCTCACTACCCAATACGATATCGTTTTAAATGGCTATGAAGCCGGTGGTGGCAGTATCCGTAATCATTCCGCCGATGCTTTGCATAAGGTTTTGGAAATCATGGGTTTTAATGAAGAACAAATTCAATCCCAATTTGGTCACATGTTGGAGGCTTTTTCTTTTGGTGCGCCACCACATGGTGGTATCGCTCCGGGCATTGATCGTATTATTATGATATTGGCCAATGAGCCGAATATTCGCGAAGTTATACCAATGCCAAAAACCGGTGACGCCCGAGATTTGATGATGGGCGCACCAAGTGAACTGCCAGAAAAAACCTTGTCTGATGTGCATATTAAATTGAAATAATAATGTACCAAGTCTCGCTCGAAAAATTCTCCGGTCCTCTCGAATTACTCCTCGGTCTTATTGAAAAAGACGAGTTGCCAATTTCCGAGGTTTCGCTCGCCCAGGTCACCGGCGATTATCTTAAGTATCTAGAAAATTCTAATGTACCAGCCGACGAATTGGCGGATTTTTTGATTGTGGCGGCTAAACTTTTGCTCATTAAATCAAATTCAATATTACCGGCGCCGATTCTTGAGGCCGAAGATCCAAATACTTTGGCCGCCCAGTTACGTCTTTACCGAGCTTTTATTGAAGTGGCCAGGGAAATGGAAGTTAAATATAATAGCGGCGTCGCTCTTTATACCAGACCTTATGTGCCATTACCGGTTGAACCAGGTTTTCGGCCACCAGAAAATTTGAACAGTGGTTTGCTAGCTGAAGCTTTTAAGAGTTTGATAAAAAAACTCGAACCATTTTTTGCTTTACGACAAGCCTCACTCGAACGTGTGGCCACGGTCGAAGAAAAAATTCGTGATATTCAGCGGGCGGTTTTGGAACGAGCGAAATTTAGTTTTTCCGATGTCATCAGTGGTGCCAAATCTCGAGCTGATATTGTGGTGAGTTTTTTGGCCTTACTTGAACTCGTTAAACAGCGAATTGTTAGAGTTCAACAAAGTAAAAATTTTGAAGATATCGAGTTGATTCGGGTTGAATAAAATTATTTGTCTGAACCTTGATTCACTTGATTAAAGGATTGTCTTGATTTTTTGGTGGTATAAAGAAAAACAAGATTTAAATATTAAAATCCATCATTTGTCATTAGACATTATCCCGCCGGCAGAGGCTTTTGGCGGGATCCCGCCAAAGTCCAACGTCGGCGGGAGAAATTAGACATTCCCAAAATATGTTGAAAGAACAAAAAAACAAAATTATTCCATTTTTTCTAGCCTTAGCAGTTTTGGTTTTAATTTTCTGGCTCGGTTTAGTCTTAAAAGAAAAAAATAACCAGTCGCAACAAATTGTTTCACCTCAAAATTTTATTTTTTTGGCCAATGATGAAAAAAATGTCTGGGAACTTTATAAAATTTTGCCTGACAATGAGAAGATTAAAACCGATTTCGAAGTTTTTTATATGGATGATGAGTCTTTCGAACCAACCGAGTTTTCGATTTCGCCAAATAATAAATGGATCGCTTATCCAGTTTGGGATAAAGGAATGAATTTAAGAATAAATATTTTTCGAATTGAATCAGCTAGTGGTCAAACAATTTTTCCGACCGAAGAAAGCGAAGTAGTTTTCGATGGTTTTAATTGGTCGACTGACAGCCAAAGGGTTTTTTATAAAGAACTTGATAAAACAGGGAAAGAATTTAATTATCAATTTGATGTTATAACTGGTCAAAAAAGTTTGATCGGCGATAAAGAAAATTTTTAACATATGCTTATTGCTACTCTGGAGGCCATACTTTTTGCCGCCGCCAAGCCGCTCGATTTGAAAGTTTTGATTAAGGCTTTAAATACCAATCAAGAAACTTTGCGTGAAGCCATTGATGAACTTAAAAATCTTCGCAATGTCGAAAGTTCCGGTATTCAAGTTGTTGAGCAAGAGGGAAAATTGCAGCTCGCGACTAATCCGAATGCAGCCGAGGCTGTCAAAACTTTTGCTAAGGAAGATATGGGTGGGGAACTGACCAGGCCTTCGCTTGAGACTTTGACCATCATCGCTTATCGCGGACCGATGACTAAACCGGAGATCGAGCAGATCCGTGGTGTAAACTGTACTTTGATTTTGAGGAATCTTTTGGTGCGCGGACTCATCGAAGAAAAAGATGACATCACAAAACTCCAACCGGTTTATTCGGTTTCTTTGGAAATGCTTCGTCATTTGGGTATTCACGGCGTTGCCGAACTGCCTGATTTTGAAAGTTTCCATAACAATGTCCAAATCGATCAAATGATTCAGGAACTTAGCGGTGGTTTGGTGAATCCGGAAGAAAAACAGATTGTATGATTTACAAAACGTTAATTGAAATAATTTTAGCCGCCAGTTTGGTGCAGGTTTTTCCGGTTGATGCCGGAGTTATCGAGTCTTATGCCAAATTGCCGCAAGCGGGTTTTAGTTCCAGAGTGAATATCGAAGAAGTGATGAGAACTTTGTACCCGGCTTTGCCATTAGCCAACGACGTGGCCAGAGTGCCAAAAAAAATTCGCCCCGAGAGTTTGGGAGTTGTAACGGCCGCCACCACGGCTTTGGTGGCCGATGCGGCGAGTGGAGCGATTCTTTTCGAAAAGAATACCGACGAAGCTCGCTCGATTGGTAGCATGACTAAACTAATGACAGCTTTGGTTTTTTTATCTGGTAATCCTGATTTGAACACGCAAACTTTTTTGGCATCAAGCGATCTTCGTGAAGGCGGGAAACAACATGTACCGACTGGTCGATTGGTGACTATAAAAGATTTGCTCTTGGCTAGTTTGGTTTCTTCGGATAATTCAGCTACCGCCGCCCTGGCTCGTTTATCTGGTTTTTCTGAAAGCGATTTTGTGGCTAGAATGAACGAAAAAGCCGCAGAGATTAGTATGGTCTCAACAACTTTTGTTGATCCCACCGGCCTCTCGCCAAACAATCGTTCAACGGCTCCAGATTTGGTGGCTCTTATCCGCACGGCTTTAAAAAATGACGACATCCGTTTTGCGACCGAACAAGCGACAGCGACCATTACTGACACCGACGGAAATTCTTATCAACTGGAAAACACCAATGAACTTTTAACTGGTTTTATTAACCAAGATCCATACAAAATCGTCGGCGGCAAAACCGGTTATCTGCCAGAAGCCGGCTATTGTCTTGGAGTGCAAATGGAAAAAGACGGCAGTAAGGATATTTTTGTCGTGGTTCTTGGTTCTGACTCGGTTCAAGGCCGTTTAAAAGATGTTAAGGCTTTGGCGGTTTGGGCGTATCAGACGTTTGAGTGGAAGTGATGGAGTGATGGAGTGGTGGAGTGGTGGAGTGGTGGAGTGGTGGAGTGGTGGAGTGGTGGTTTAACTTTAAAAAGATATGATTATTTCTCCGGAAATTTGGACTTTGCTTTCGGCGGCTTTACCTTTGACTGAGCTTCGTGGTTCGATTCCTTTTGGGGTTTCGGTTTTGCATTTGGCGCCTTGGTCAGCCTTTTTTTATTCGGTGATTGGAAATTCTTTACCGATTCCGGTAATTTTTTATCTGTTGCCAAAAGTTATGGTTTGGCTGGAAAAAAGAATTCCTTGGTTGCATAAACATCTGACCCTTGCGCTCGAAAAAAAACGCGCTAAGTTTCAGGATTCTTATGACAAGTACGGTGCCCTGGCGCTTGCAATTTTTGTGGCCATTCCGTTACCAATGACCGGTGCTTGGACCGGTGCCGCCCTAGCGACGATTTTAAAAATTCAACCAAAATATTCTTTTCCAGCCGTGATCGCCGGGGTGGTGGTGGCGGGAATTATTGTAACTTTGATTGTTCAGGGTGCTTTGGGATTTTTGGGGTGGATGGTTTAAGGATTTAAAAATAAATATGGCAGAATTTAATGGTCTCAGAGCAAAATTATATAAGGAGTGTTTGAAAGAATTCTCTCAAGCCAGAGACGAGGATGTTTTGGTTATGAAAAAATATTTGGCGCCAAAGCCAGGCGAAAGGATTTTGGAAATCGGCGCCGGCAGTGGATTTTTTTCCAAACATATTTCTGATTTACTTGGAGCCAGTGGAAGATTAATAGTTTCTGATCCGTCGCTCGATCAATTGGCAGAAATTAAAAAACTCGGAAAGAAAAATATCGACGTGATTAATTTTGTTCAGTTCGGTTCCGAGACAGTTAATTTGGAAAAAGATAAGGTTGAGGCCATTTGGTCTTTTGGCGCCATGCACCACATGTTTCAAAAAAGTAAATCTTTCGAAAACATGGGCAGAATTCTGAAAAATGGCGGTCGAATAGTAATTGCCGATGTATTTTCCGGATCAAGTTTAGCCAAACATTTTGATGATAAGGTGGCAAAATATTGTCTCACTGGGCATGAAGTGGCTTTTTGGAGCAAAGAGTATGTCGAGACGCTTTGTTTTAACGCTGGTTTTGAAAAGCCAAAGTTTTATAATTTGCCTTTGAAATGGAAATTTAAGAACAAAAAAGATATCGGAATTTTTTTGTATAAATTGCACGCCATGACCAAAACCACGCCGGAGGAATGTTTAAAGGGTGCCGAAGAAATTCTTGGTATTGAAAAACACGGCGGATTGTATTGTTTAAATTGGCCGATGAAAATTTTTGTTTCGAAAAAAAGATAATTTTTTTATCTTTTTTTATTTGTATGTACCTCGCTATCGACTGTCGTGAAATTCTCTCGCCGGCGCGCGGTTCTTACGCCGGCATTCCACACTACGTCGATGGCGTGACGCGAGGTTTTTTGGAATTTGCGCCAACCGATTGGCAAATTGTTTTGTTTTTTCGACCGGATGTTTCACTGGAAATAATTCAAGCACTCCAATCCCTGCGATCAGACGTGAAGATTATTTTAGTACCTCGTTTTCGAAGTATTTTTTTTCTCAATCATTTCATTTTCTCTTACCTAATTTTAAAAAACAAAAGCGATTTATTTTTTGCGCCAGCCGGACAACTACCACTCGGTTTTATTGGTCGAGCGGTTGTTGTAGTTCATGATTTGGCAATTTACGATCACCCGGAGTGGTTTCCTGACAATGGTTTCGTTCGTTGGTTCTCGACGAAAATTGTCGTACCACTCAGTTTTTTTCGAGCCAAGAAAATTATCACTATCTCTGAGGCGACGAAAAAAGATCTGATTCGTCACTTCAAAATAAAAGAAGAAAAAATTTTCGTCGTTCATCCAGCGGTTTCAATTCCAAAAATTATTCCAGTTTTGACCGATGAGCTCCGCCAAAAATTTGATCTGCTTGGTCGTTATTTTTTGTGCCTTGGCACGATCGAGCCACGAAAGAATTTTTTTATGGCGGTTAAAGCCGCAAAAATTCTGTGTGAGGGTGGGGTGGAGTTTCGGTTGGTAATCGTCGGAAAACGGGGGTGGAAGTGGCAGGCGACGGTTGAGGAAATTAAGCGGGTGAATCAGAGTAAGAAAATAATCAACGAACTCGGCTATGTTTCTCAAGAGGAAAAACTGGCTTTGCTGGCTGGCGCGGAAGCTTTGGTTTTTCCTTCACTGTACGAAGGTTTTGGCCTGCCACCACTCGAAGCTATGAAAATTGGCACGCCGATTATTACAACCGCTGTCGGCTCGCTACCCGAAGCTTGTGGTTCGGCGGCCCGATATGTCTCTGGTACAGATCCAGAAGAATTGGCCCTGGCAATGAAAGAGATGGCAGACTTGGAGACAAGAAAAGATTACATTGAAAGAGGGAAACAATGGTCGGAAAAATTTACTTGGAAAAAAACTATCGAGAAAATTTTGTTGGTCTTAAAGGAAAAATAAAAATTCGCCGGTTGAAGCCGGCGAATTTTTATGGATTGTAATTTATTATATTTTGGCCCTGGTCATGGCATCGTGCATAAACGAAGCAATGTCTTTTATGTCGTTGTCATCAAGAACCTGTTGGTCTTTTTCTATAGCATAATCATCATACCGAAAACGATTTTCGTTAGGTATAACTCCGCCTTTTGGTTTTAGTTTTTTTATGATTCTAGCAAGCGCTATTTCTTCGGCTTGGCCTAAGACGCCATAAATTTCGACAGGCATAGTCTCATGATCTGGATACAAAATTCTTTCTGCAGCAGTCACTACTCGACTTACCTCTTTCTTAATACGGTGAGATGAAGAATTTTCATAATCCTTTCTTTCTTCTTCTGGACTTTTTGTTTTACGAATTAATTCACTCAAATAATTATCAGGTCTAATTTCCATCTCTCCGCTACGAAAAAGAGGGCCAGTTAAATCTGTAAAAGCCGACGGTTGAACTCTGATTTGTTTTGTAGCAAACGCCGTGTCTTTCGCGACTTCATCCAAAACCGCTAAGCGATTTTCTAACATTAAAATAGAGTTGTTATTAACTTCGGAAACGCTACCGCGATCTACATAGTCTTGATTGGATCGTTTTGTTGCCTCAAGGTCTTTTTCTACAACCATTCGAATTCTTCCTATTAGTTCGGCTCCAGTCATGTCCGTTGGCTGACCTAGCTTTTCTAATTGTCTCATTTCATCGAATAATCGCCTTGTTTCGTCTGATGACGCGCTCGGTTTTTCATGTGACTCTACCAGTACTTGATGTTGTCCGCTTTCATTTCCTCCAAAAATTCCTTTAAACATAAATTTTTAGGTTAATAATTTTTTTTATAATCTTGCTTGCAATAGAAGAACTAGAACTGCTTGAGCGGCCAGTGCATACTTGAGAGGCACATCGCCACGTTTTTTAATAATCAAATCGTGAAAGTAAAAATGCAGTTTGAAAAGCCAGCGGAGATATTTGGATTTGGTAATGTCGTAAAGGCCGACTAAAAGATCTGGTAGAACCGAACCAAGTATACCTAAGCTGATTGGTCGAATAAGCGCCACGTCGCGGATGTTGACGATGAACAAGATGAAGAGAATAGCACAGATGGCGTCGACGGTGACGTAAGCTAAAGCTTGTTTACGCCGGCGTTTTAGAATTCGGTAGTTATTGGAAATGAAAGTGTCGCCGTGGGGAATTATATCAACCAGAAAATGAATAATGATCGCCAGGACAAAACCCAGAAGGGGATTGCCAATGGCTTCACCAATAACTGCTCCCATGGCCGCGTGGGCTGTTAGTGTCATAGTTTAACTGGATATAGAATAGCATTTTTTTGTCCTTTTGGGAAGATTAAGTGGATAAAACAAAAACAACCAATTAAATGGTTATTTTATTTTCGGCCGGCCACTTGCTTCCATGTTTTGCGTCCCCCGTCCTCCTTCGCCGGGCTTCCTCCTTCGCTCGTGGCGAGCTACGGGAGGACACGGTCGGAAGGACAAGCTGCTCGCGTCGAGCTATGGGGGACACCCTTCGCCAAATAGGGTGGCCTGCCACCCGAAGCTCTGCCACAGAGCGAAGGGTGGTGGGCGAGGAGAGAATCGAACTCTCATGCTCTTGCGAACACAGGATTTTGAGTCCTGCGCGTATACCAGTTCCGCCACTCGCCCATTTTGTTGTTTTTAAATTTTAGTGGCGGTTAATCACCTATACCAGCTTGCCCTTCCGAAGCCCTAGCGAAGGAGGGTTCCGCCACTCGCCCATTTAAAATATCGGTGAGGATATGTTATCAAAACCTTGTCAGAAGTTCAAGAGTTTGGTATTATTTACCCGTTTTAAAGACATGGCGGGATAGCTCCCTCCTACGCTCGTGGCGAGCTACGGAAGGGCAAGCAGTCGGTAATTGAACCGACCTCGCAAAAATGGCGGGATAGCTCAGTCGGTTAGAGCGAAGGACTCATAAGCCTTAGGTCGCCGGTTCGATTCCGGCTCCCGCTACCAAATCGTTGACAGGCCAAGAAAAAAGAAGTATTCTTAGCCCAGAAATAAAACATCGCGGGGTAGAGCAGCCTGGCAGCTCGTCTGGCTCATAACCAGAAGGTCGTCGGTTCAAATCCGACCCCCGCAACCAAAAACACCCGACTTTATCGTCAGGTGTTTTTGTTTTGTAAAATGAAAAAATAATCTTCAATATAGGGCGAGAGGCCTCTCGCCCCTACGGTAAAATTTCCCTTCAACCCCTTATGCCCCTTCAACCCCTTAAACCCCAACAACCGATATGCTATAATACAACCGCTTATGGCTCACGTGGTTTCGATTGTGAATCAAAAAGGTGGGGTGGGGAAAACTACCACGTCTTTAAGTTTGGCCGCTTACCTAACTCATTTGGGTAAGTTTGTTTTATTAGTCGATCTTGATCCGCAAGCCAATGCCACTTCTGGTCTC
Source organism: Candidatus Uhrbacteria bacterium (assembly GCA_043805995.1). Taxonomy (GTDB): domain Bacteria; phylum Patescibacteriota; class Patescibacteriia; order UBA9934; family GWF2-40-263; genus UBA12403. Next base: position 53,053 of record JAZDHJ010000059.1, on the reverse strand, counting down.
GGAATTGACTACCGAAATATTCCGGCGGGAATTTACGAAGGTATGATTGGTTCGCATCGTATGCGGGATTTGATTATGCCAACCGATCACGCTGGTCTAAAAATTATTCCGGCCACTCAAGCTTTGGCTGGGGCAGCTGTTGAGCTGGTCGGGGTAGAGGAACGCGAACATCGTTTGCGAAAAGGTCTGCTGGAAATCCGAAATGATTTTGATTACGTACTTATTGATAATCCACCATCACTTGGTTTACTTACGATCAATGGTTTAACCGCTTCTGATTCAGTCCTAATTCCTGTTCAGGCCGAATATTACGCTCTCGAAGGACTCGGACAACTTTTGGGTACCGTCGATCTTATTCGCGAGCAACTCAACCCTGATCTTAAAGTCATGGGTGCGGTTATCACCATGTACGATTCGCGGCTGAAATTATCCAAGGAAGTTTTGGAGGAACTTTATAAATATTTTCCTAATAATATTTTCCGTTCGGTCATTCCTCGCAGTGTTAGATTATCCGAGGCACCATCTTTTGGTAAAACCATTCTTCATTACGATCCAGCCTCTAAAGCGGCTAAAGCTTATGAACGCTTGGCTCATGAATTTTTATTGAGGGAAAATGGAGATTTGTAAATTGTAAAGTCATGGAGTATTTAAAGTCGTGGAGTCTTGGAGTTATGGAAGATTATTTATTAGAATAAGAGCTTCTTTCACTCCACGACTCCACGACTCCAACACTCCAACACTCCAAATATGAACACCAACATGAAACCAGTACTCGGTCGCGGGCTCGGCTCACTGATTCCCACCAAAAAAGTTTCTCAGGTCGTGACTTCGGTTATTGGTCATCAGGAAGTTTTGCAAATTCCCGTCGAGGACATTACGCCAAATCCGCATCAACCTCGTCATTATTTTTCCGAGGCTGATTTGGAGGACTTAGTTAGTTCAATCAGAGAGCATGGAATTCTTCAACCACTCATTGTTAGTAAATGTGAAGCCGATAATAAATTTGAGTTGATTGCTGGTGAGCGACGCTGGCGGGCTTCAAAATCTTTGGGTCAAAAAACTGTACCTGTAATTGTTCGTGACGCTACCAAACAACAGAAGTTGGAATGGGCTTTAATTGAAAACTTGCAACGGGCCGATTTGAATCCGCTCGAGGAGGCTTTGGCCTATCGCACCCTAATGGATGAACTCAGCTTTACCCAGGAAGAAGCCGCCAAACAAGTAGGGAAGAGTCGTTCGGTTGTGGCTAATACCTTGCGTCTGCTTGAATTACCAGAAGAAATTCAGGATGGACTCCGCGATGGGAAAATTACAAAAAGTCATGCCAGAACTTTACTGGCTGAAACTGATCCTAAAAAACAACACGAACTATTTGAAGCGATGCTGACTGGCAAGATTACAGTTCGTGAAGCAGAGGCGGCCGTTTCAATTCATCGACCAAAAGTTTCAGTCGGTCGCCACGTCGATCCAAATTTGGTGGCCCATGAAAAGAAACTGCAGGAAATTCTTGGAACAAAAGTGGAAATTAAGGAACGCGGCGGCAAAGGAGTTATTACTCTGCATTTTTACTCGAAGGATGATTTGGTAGAGTTATTGGCGAGGTTGTCGGAGGTTTAAAATTTGAAATTAAAAATACCACGCAAGGGCCGATCGGCCCTTGCGTGGTATTTTTTGCGGAGGAATTTAAAAACATTTTAATTCCTTTAGTGCCCTTCAAGGCCCTTAACTCCACTACTTCTTCCCCTTCTCCTTTTTCTTTCCCCCAAACCCCGGTTTAGGCATCATAAAATTTAGCCAACTTTTCATGCCACGCCTCGCCGCTTCGCGAATGTGTTCGCGGGCGTGGTGGGTTTTAACAAATTTTAGCCAGTCAGGATTAGGACCACGACGATTTTTGTCGATTATTATTTCCACCACATCGTTTGATTTGAGTGGTGAGTCTAGGTTGACCATTTGTTCGTTGACGCGGGCGGCCACGCATTTGTTACCGACATCGGAATGCACCATGAAGGCGAAATCAACCGGCGTGGCGCCTTCTGGCAAATCGATGACATCGCCCTGAGGTGTGAAAACGAAAATGCGATCGCGGAAGACGTCGATTTTTAAGACTTCCATTTGTTCCATGAAATCTTTTTTGTTGGCCAATTCTTTTTGAATGGTCACCAGCTCCTCCATCCAGCGCAGACTTTTTGGTGGTGTGCGACCAGTTTCCTTGTACCGCCAGTGAGCCGACACACCGTATTCGGCTAGTTCGTGCATTTCTTCAGTGCGAATTTGAAACTCCGCGGTTTCACCGCCTTCGCAAAAAACTGTGGTGTGTAAAGATTGGTAACCGTTGGGTTTTGGTTGAGCAATGTAATCTTTGATGCGATTAGGTACCGGGTGCCATTTTTGGTGAATGACTCCAAGGGCGGCGTAGCAATCTTCGACATCAGAAAGGACAACCCGAACCGCTACCAGGTCGTGAATTTTATTAATGTCGTTCCCGTAACGTTGAAGTTTGTGAAAAAGACTGAAGAGGCGTTTAACCCGACCGTGAATTTGAATCGGGGTAATGCCAGCGGCTCGTAAAACTCCATCGGCCGTGTCCATGATGCGGGTTATTTGAACGCCTTTTTCTCTCACCTTGGTGTCCATGATTTGTTGGACCCAATCGTATTCTTTTGGTTGAAGATATTTGAAGGATAAGTCTTCCATTTCGCCTTTCATTTCGCCCATACCTAAACGGTTGGCAATTGGTGCATAGATTTCCAAAGTTTCTCTGGCAATGCGTTCCTGTTTGTGGCCAGGGCGAGCGTATAAAGTTTGTAGGTTGTGCAAGCGATCGGCAAATTTTATAAAAACCACGCGAACGTCGGAAGCCATAGCCATAAACATGCGGCGCATGTTTTCTACGTAACGTTCGACGCCTTGATATTTAATTTTTTTGAGTTTGGTAACCCCGTCAACCATGTCGGCAACATCGGTACCAAATTCGCGTTTAATATCATCAAGAGTAATTTCTGTGTCCTCAACAGTATCGTGAAGTAGACCGGCCACGATCATGTTAAGGTTGAAACACATTTCGGCCAGTTTGAAGGCGACGGCTAATGGATGGGTAATGTAAGGGTGGCCGGTGTAGCGAATTTCGTCCTTATGAGCCCGTTCGGCCATTTCATAAGCTCGGCGTACCAAAGTTAAATCCGGCGTCACATAATTTTTTTTTATGAGCCGTTCCAAATCTTCGTAAGTATGAATTATATCAATCATAACTGTATTTCTTACATTATCACTTAGCCCTCAAGATGACAAACCGGGGTTTTTTTGTTATGATTATTTTGATTATAAATATAAAAATATGAGTAGACATAATCGATCAAGAACTCCCGATACTAGTGTTCGTGCGCCAGACGTTGTTTCGGCACCGGCAGAAACACCGGAAGAGCGACTCGAAAGATTAAACAAAAGAGCTTTAGATGCCATGAGGGCACGAATTGAAAGACAAAGACGTGAATCAGAAGTAGAGAGTTTGGCCCCCGCAGCTCGAGCTGAGGCCCGAGCCGCGGCCGTGCGTGAAGCCAGAGCTTCTGAGGCAGTAAGGAACACTGTTGAAATTAGAGTTAGAACGGTAGACGGCCGTGAACCGGTAGTGGGTAAGGAGGCTAGAATTTTTGTTAAAAGTTTAACGGATAGAGCGGTTAATCTTCTTTCAATTCTGCCTGGGGCAAATGACGAAACTAGGCCAATAAAAATTATTTTTGGCACGAAGTTAGAAATGGACCCCAATACAAAAGAAAGGGAGCCAAGGGTAATTAAAATTCCTGTGGACGTTGGTTCCGAAGATTTACCATTTATTATTCGCGAAATCACTCGGGCGATTCATGACAATGAAACTAAAATTATTTCGGTGGCCAAAAAAGACGGTGGTTTTGAGGATCGTCCCAGCCAAACCGCTGAGGGCGTAATGATCCATAAGGAATTAGTGGCCAGAAAAAAACTAGTTCAAGGTTTGGAAAAAATTAAGGACGATTATGACCGGGTAGATCTTCGTATTTTAAGAAGTCGTTACGAAGATTTGGAAAAAGAACATTCGTTAGCCTCACGGACAGCCGAGTTGGTTATTGATAAACTTGTTGAAGACGAGTTTAAAAGAGTTGAAGCCACAACCGGAAAAAGTCTTTTTGTTGATTATGGTGGTCGCGAAGGTTTTAGGCGGCAAAAAGAACTTTTCACTTTGATTCGAGAAGCAGAGTTGGTTCATCTTTTTGATAAAAATGGTAATCGGATCCTTTTAGGTAGACCAGAAGTTGACGTTGATAAAATTCAACCAATTTCGGCCGGGAGCTTTTTTTCTGGTCGGTATGCCCTTAACAGAATTAGATTTGGTTCGGGTTGGGATGTTTCTTTAGCCAAAGGTCGAATTGGGGCGGCTATTAGAGATTCTGAAGTCGTTAAGGATGCAATATTGTTAGGTAAAATTCACGAAATTCCCAAGGATACCGGGCCGTTAGAGGATAAAGAAGTCCTCAAAAAAATGGCGTCTGAACACTGGAAGGCTCCATTGGTGCTACCTTTAGTGGCAGTGGAACTTGGCCTTAAACCCATTCGTTTTGCGACAAAAAAAGCTAGACATGGGTTAAGTCAGGGGTTATGGGATTTGAATAAACTAACTGGGCAGTTAATGCTCGGAAAAAAATGGGAGCCTAAGTGGGAGACAGAGGCCAAATTGGATAAAAAAGCAGATGAAACGTATAAAAAATTAAAAGAAAAAGCTTTGGGTAAAATGGCATAATCGATTCTCACTTACTTCTCTCTTAGTAAAATATGGGTTTTGGATGATGGGGTGAAAAATGTAAATAGGAGCGAAAAATTGTAAAAAAATAAAACCGTCGGATTTTATTCCGGCGGTTTTTACTTTTTACAATTTTTACCTATTTACGTTTCGGCCACTTCTATTTCCAAAGCCTTTTTAAATCCGCATTCTTTTTTTGAACACTGAGTCATGCCTTTGGTGGCGAAAGTCATGAGGGATTGGCATTGCGGACATTTTTCGCCAGTCGGTTTTTGCCAAAGGGCGAATTTGCAATCAGGGTATTTGTTGCAGCTGTAAAACGGTTTGCCGGAACGGCCGCGTCTTTCGACTAAGTCGCCTTGGCCGCATTCCGGGCAGACCAGGCCGGTTTTCTTTTCGATGTTTTTAATGGTTTTGCAATCAGGATATTTGGAACAGGACAAGAATGGACCAAAACGGCCGCGTTTAAGAACCATTGGTGCACTGCAGGTTGGGCAAACTTCGCCAGTATCTTCTGGAACAGCTACAACCGTCTCACCTTTTTCATTTTGCGTAACCGGTTTGGTGTTTTTGCAGGCTGGATAAGCTGAGCAAGCCATAAATTCACCAAAACGACCGGAACGGATGACCATTGGTTGGCCGCATTTTTCGCAAACAATGTCGGTGGCCTTATCGTCCGGTTTTAATTTTTTGACATCTTTTTCTTTGGCCACCAGGTTTTCGTGGAATGGTCCGTAAAAATCTTGAAGAACCGGTACCCATTCTTTTTCACCTTCAGCTACCTGGTCGAGATTTTCTTCCATGTTAGCTGTGAAAGCCAAGTCAACAATGTTAGGGAAGTGTTCGACTAAGAGATCGTTGACGGTGTAAGCCACGGCGCAAGGTTTGAGTTTTTTGGCTTCATCACGCTCAACATAACCGCGCTCGACAATGGTGTTAACGGTCGGCGCGTAAGTGGAAGGACGACCAATGCCGTGTTCCTCGAGTGCCTTGATGAGAGTGGCATCTGAGTAGCGAGCCGGCGGTTCAGTGGTATGCTTTTTTGACTCGAGATTTTCCAAAGCCACCTCGTCACCTTTGGTCAGATCTGGCAAAATCGATTCGTTGCGTTTCTCTTCGTAGACTTTTAGATAACCTTCAAATTTAATGGTTGAACCGGTGGAACGGAAAACATATTCGCCAGTGGTAATGTCAGCCGAGGTGGCATTAAAGACAGCCTCTGGGAGTTGAGTGGCCACAGCGCGACGCCAAATGAGGTCGTATAAACGCCAGAGATCGCGGTCAAGAACTGATTTGAGAGATTCGGGCGTTCGAGAGACATCGGTTGGACGGATGGCTTCGTGGGCTTCTTGAGCACCTTTGGATTTGGTTTTAAACCGACGCGGTTCGGCCAATAAATAATCAGCTCCGAAGTTACCGGAAATAAAATTTCGCGCCTCGTTTATAAAAAGATCTGACAAGTTGACCGAGTCGGTACGCATGTAGGTAACAAGAGCAATTGAACCTTCGCCGGGAATATCGACACCTTCGTAAAGGCGCTGAGCCAGCGACATGGTTTCTTTGGCCGAGAAATTTAATTTGTTGTTGCCTTCCTGCTGCAGAGTGGAAGTGGTGAAAGGCGGAGCCGGGGAACGCTTAACGGTTTTTTTGGTAACATCGGTAACATTATATTTGCCATTTTTAAGCGCTTCGAGAATTTTTGTGGCTTCGGTTTCCGAAGTGATGCCGAGTTTTTCTAATTTTTTATCGCCGATGGCGTGAAGTTTGCCGGGAAAAGAAATTTTATCTTTATTGAAAATTGTATCAACTGTCCAAAAATCCTGAGGTTTGAAAGCATCACGTTCACGTTCACGGTCGACAACTAAACGAACCGAGACGGATTGAACTCGACCAGCCGAAAGACCTTTTTGAACTTTGCGCCAGAGGAATGGTGAAAGTTCGTAACCAACCAAACGATCCAAAACCCGGCGCGCTTGTTGAGCATTGACCAAATTTAAATCAAGAGTTCGTGGATGTTCAATCGCTTCGTCGATGGCCCGTTTGGTGATTTCGTGAAAAGTGATGCGTTTTAATTTTTCCGGCTCAACTTTTAAAATTTGCGCCAAGTGCCAAGAAATAGCTTCACCTTCACGATCTTCGTCAGTTGCGAATAAAATTTCATCAGCTTTGGCGGCCGCGTCTTTTAGAGCTTTAACTTGTTTAGCCTTGTCGCGCGAGACAACATATTTTGGCAAAAAACCATGCTCAACATCAACCCCAAGTTCCTTTTTTGGCAAATCGCGGACATGCCCAAAAGACGAGAGAACTTTATATTTGTTCCCTAAAAATTTAGAAATAGTTCGAGCCTTGGCCGGAGACTCAACGATGACAAGTGAGTAGGACATGGGGAAAGAAATTATTTAATTATTCCCCGCCGACGGAGGCCTTTGGCGGGGTCCCGCCAAAATCCTATGACGGCGGGATAATTATGGAATTATGGGAGGAGTTTAGTTCAATAATTTAGAAATTGGAAAATTTGGAAATTTGTGAATTACGATTGTGGTTTAGATAATGGTGGATTTTTGGGTTTTCGTCAAGTTGGAGTGGTGTTAAGATAATTTTGTTTGGCCGGTATTTACAACCAGTATCTTTTTATTTTTAGGCAAACGATCGTTCATTTGGAGCATAAGAGCCAAGCCGGCAATACCGGATGGTTCGCAGGTTATGTTGTTTTCTTTAGCCACAGTCATCGCTTTTTCAAAGAATTTTTCCTGGGTATTATAAACATTAGATTCGTTTCCGATGTAACCATTTTTGATGGCCAATTTTATCCAGTGAGTGTCAAAATGAACAAAAGGTAAATGCGATGAATAAAGTTTATCGGCTTCGGTTAAGGGATTATTTGTGGTTGCTCCCAAGAAATGAGATTTTTTTAGGCTGGAAGCCGGAACTTTTAGACGTTTATCGTGAAATAATAAATTTTTGCTTTCTTTGACCGCAATGTTAACGATGTTTTCGTAAAGATTGCCTGTGCCATAAGGCACAAAAATATAATCAGCGTTTTGATTTAAAATTTCATAGCTCATCCAATCGTAAAAAATACTGCAAGGACCAAGAGAGTCGTCGGAAGTGATATCGATACCGTCAGAGTTGTTGGTTAGTTTTAGAATATCTTCGGCAGACAACATTTGTTTGGACAAATCGGTTTCAAAAATTTCACAGCCGATTTTTTCTAAAGAGTTTTTAATTCTTTTATCAACTCTAAAATCCAGGAGGGCTTTGATGTTTGGTAAGTTATATTTTTTTAACATTTGTTGTATGGCATTGGCCGCCGAGCCGGAACTGATAATGGAGAATTGAGGAAGTTTTTTGATGGAACCGTTGGCTTTGGCTTTTAATAGTTGTTTATAAGTAACCACCATTTCCCAAGCCATTCTATCTTTGTGTGTGCCGGTTGGGTTGATGCTCTCATCTTTTAACCAGACATTACTAAAACCAGGCACCTTAATTTGATAGGTGGGAGTGGCCGGGAAGCGCGGATCGTCAGGTGGAAATTCTGGTTTATTAGGATCGTTTTCCGAGGCAACGATAATTGAATTTAAAATTTTTTCTTCTTTTAAATTTAAGGGCATAATTTTGGTTTTAAAGTTCGTTTGGATTACGCGGCGAGATTCTTCACAAGGGTTCAGAATGACAATATAAAAGAAGTTTACCCAATCGTATAATACAACCCACCCACATGTCTTGCCGAACCTTTCATTTCCATTAGGGTCAGGAGGTGTGAAATTTCTGAGATTTTTTTGCCGGTGGTGCGAGCCAGATCATCGGCGTGGATTGGTTCAGAACTGAGGAGTTTGAGAATTTCGGCTTCTTCGGGACTGCCAGGGATTGGTCGGGTTTTTATGGTTTTGATTATCGACGGAGCTACTCGCGGGGTTTTTGTATTCAAATCAACATCGGCTCGAGCGGTGAGGCCGAGGACTGATAAAATATCGTTGGCTTCGGTGACGACATGAGCGCCGGATTTTAAAAGTTGATTTGTACCTTCCGAGCTTTCAGAATTTATTTGTCCGGGCACGGCAAAAACTTCACGACCGGCTTCAAGAGCGGCGCGGGCGGTAATAAGCGAACCGGAAGTTTTGGCGGCTTCGACAATAAGTGTTCCATGAGCCAGTCCAGCGATGACGCGATTGCGAATGGGAAAATTTTGTTTGAGTGGTGATGAACCGATCGGGAACTCGGAAACGACAGCATTACCAGATTCGATAATTCGGTGCGCCAGTTCGCGGTTGTCGGTGGGAAAAATATTATTATTGTCGACGCCGGAACCAAGCACGGCCATCGTTTTACCACCGACTTTGAGGGCGGCTTCGTGGGCCAGTTTGTCGACGCCATAAGCCAGACCAGAAACGATTACGACATTCGAAGCGGCGACGGGTTCAACAATCGCTTCAATTATTCGCGTTCCGTAATCAGTGATTTTGCGACTGCCGACGACGGCCAGAGATAGAAGTTCAGGACTTGGGAGTTGTCCACGAACAAAAAGGACAGCTGGCGGATCGTAAATTTTTTTCAGGAGCGGTGGATATTCAGGCTCGGTGAAGGGAATAGCTGTAGCTCCACTTTGTCTCAATTTTTCTAATTCTTCTTCCGGTGAAAGTTTAGCTCGAATCGATAAAAATTCTTCAACAACTTTTGGTTCCAATTCGGCCGCCAATAATTCATTGCGTCCAGCCAAAAAAGCCATTTCCATTGAGTCAAAAAATCCTCGCATTTTGGCGAGGCGGATGGGACCGAATTTAGGGAACCGGATGAGGGCAAGAAGGAAGCCGAGGTCCTTTTGAGTCATAGTTTTATACCCGTCATTGCGAGCGCCACGCGAAGCAATCTAATTATTGGATTGCTTCGTCACTCAGCGGCTTCGCTTCTCGCAATGACGAAGGATAAATAATTAACCAATTTTGATCTCGCCATTAAAAATCTTTTTTGCCACTTCGCGGGTGGCTTCGACGATCGTTTTCCATTCCGTTTTATTCCATTCGCCAAGCACCCATTTGTCTAAAGGAATTTCCGGATTTTCGGCTCGGCCGACACCAATGCGAACACGACGAATATTTTCTGTACCCAATCTTTCAATAATTGATTTTAAGCCATTGTGACCACCGGCTGAACCGCTTTCGCGCACGCGAATTTGTCCGAGCGGTAAATTAACGTCGTCGACGATAATGGTGATTTTATTTTTGGTAATGTGCCAGAAATTGGCGGTTTGAATTACTGCTTCACCTGAAAGATTCATGAAGGTCGACGGTTTAATTAGTTTGACTTCGCGATTGGTGATTTTGACTTCGGCCGCCGAACAAGCCAGATCTTTTTTGGTTTTAAATTTTCCCTCAGTTAAATTAGCTAATTCGTCGAGCACTAAAAATCCGACATTATGACGAGTCCGTTCATATTTTTTTCCCGGATTACCGAGACCGACGATTAGGCACATATTGGGTGGGGTTAGGGGATGGAAGGGGTTTAATCCTCCTTCGCTGGGCTTCGGAAGGACGTGGCGGGTGTTGGAGGGAGGTTTTAAGTTGGTTAGGGGTGGGGTTTGGTGATTATCGGGGGTGATTTTTTAGGTGATTGTTTTTTGATCGGAATAATTATTCCCTTACAGATTATAAGGAATCAGAGTTCAAAAATAACAACTACCAACTAATTACCTAAACAATCACCCCAACTTCCGATAATCACCCTTATCCAATCCCAACTAAAAATCCCTTGCAACCCCCTCGGCCATAGCCTGGCCATGGGCGAGGCCTTCGCCCCCTTTAACCCCTCCAATCTAAACGGCCGTAATTCTCGGCAGCCTCGCCTTAACCACAACCGGTGTACCAGTGAAATCGAATTCTTCGTGTAGGCGATTTTCAATATAGCGCAAATAACTTTGGCTGATGGCGTCCTCGCGTTTGGCTTTGATGGTGACCGCGAAAGACGGCGGGCAGGTGCCGGTTTGACGTAAACCGAGAGCTTTTGGTGGTTTAACCACTTTGCCTCTGATTGGGGCGCGGTGGGAGACAGCTTGGCGCAAGAATTTTTCTAATTCTTCTTCGGTTAATTCTCGGGTTCTGGCGGCTTGGACTTGGTCGATTAAGGTGAAAATGTTTTCGATACGCTGGCCGGTTTTGGCTGAAGTGAAAACGATTGGCGCGTAAGAAATGAAGGGCATCATGCCAGCCACGTATTTTTCGTAATCATTAATGGTGGTCGGGGTTTTGCCCGCCACCAAATCCCATTTGTTGGCGACAATAATAACGCCGGCGTTTGAAGAATCTAAAATTCCAGCAATAGCTTTATCTTGAGTACCGATTTGTTCGTTGGCTTCCATAACCATAAGAACCACGTCGGCTGTTTCAGCGGCTTTTTTGGAACGCGCCACGCCAGCTGCTTCGAGTCCGCCCGCTCGTTTAACTTTACCGCTTTTTCTCATGCCGGCCGTGTCGATGAAAAGATATTTTTTACCATTCAATTCAATTTTAGTATCAATTGGTTCGCGGGTGGTATGAGTCATTGGACTGGTAATAACTCTTTCCTCACCAAGAATGGCGTTGACAATGGAAGATTTGCCAACATTAGGTTTGCCAATAATGGCGACACGAACTATTTGATCTTCGTTTCTTTCGGTTGATGGACGTTTTATTTTTCTAAGTTCCTTGTGAATCAAATCAAGTAAATCTCCGACACCAGTGCCGCGTAAGGCCGAAACCGCCATTGGTGAACGCAGACCGGCTAAACGCCATTCCGGATTGTGAACCGAAGCGACTAGGTTTGGTGTTTCGGCTTTGTTGCCGACGACAATAACTGGCTTGTTTATGGTTTTGAGTTTTTTGGCCAAAGCTCGTTCCTGAGGCATAGGACCGGTTTTTAAATCAACAACAAAAAGAATTATGTCGGCTTCATTCGCTGCTCGCCAAACCTGGTCAACGGTTGCCTTTTCGATTTCCTTACCAAATTTGCTGTCAGTGCCGCCAGTGTCGACCACGCGAAAGATTTTGGCTCGCCAAAGAACCTCGGCTTCGTTGCGATCGCGAGTTGTGCCAGGCACGCTGGAAATTAAAGCTTTTGGTTGTTCGATCATGCGGTTGAACAAAGTTGATTTGCCAACGTTGGTTCGGCCGATAATGGCGACAGTAGGTATTTTTGACATAAAAAATTTTGGTATTATCTTCGGACTAAATTAGCGCTGTTTTCACCTAGAATGATTAGAAAATCTAGATTTTCAGTGGTGGTTTTTGAGGAATAATTTTCATCAGTAACCGTGATTTCCTTTGGGACGATTTCGCCGGAAAAAATCCAGCCGGTGGTTGACATGGCAACTTCGGCGGCCAAAGTTTTTTGTAAATCTTTTAATTCATCAGCTTTTTCACCATTGGTTAAATCATAAATAATCGTGTGTTCAAAATTGCGATCTTCGGCATTGCCAATTTTTACTATTTCAAAACCTTGAGCCGAGAGCAGTTGCGAAGCTTGAAACGCTAGTCCAGAAATTGTCGTACCGTTTTGAATTTCTATTTTGATAAACTGTGGAACAGTTTGAGAATTTATGGCTACAGAATCGGTCGAGGCGGTTTGAGAAAAAATATTAGCTGCCAAATTTTGAATCGGTGTCCAGTCATCGTTTTTTGGCAGAATGACATAAGCACCGTTCATTGAGGTGGCATAGAGTGGACCGTCTTCTGCGGTGTCGAGAACCTGGTTGGCAATTTGCCCGCGATCAATGTTTCCATATTCACGACCGAGAATTAAAAGTTCACCGATAGTTAAATTGGTTTGAATATGTTCTTCGAGCGCCTTGAGGATGGCCGTGATTCTTGAAGGATGACTTAGAGTGTTTAAATCAAGAATTTTTTCTTTAAGGGCCATGAGCAGATTTTGTTGTCGACGACTGCGGGCAAAATCAGAAGCCTCGCCATTATTGCCGTGGCGTGAACGGACATATTTGAGAGCTGTTTCGCCGTCCATTTGTGTCCAGCCTTCTTGAAAGGAAAGTGTTTCGTAACGACAACTGTAAAAAGGCACCTCGACAGTTTCACCAACTTCATTAATTTGAGTCGTGCTGCCGCAATTGGCATCCTCCATGCCGTGAACTGGATACTCATAATCAGAAAAAGTTTTTTCCACGTAAATATTCAAACCGTCCAGTTCGTCTATGAGTTCGGCAAAGCCATCAAAATCTACTTTGACATAATAATTTATTTCTTGATCAAGCATGGAAGAAAGAATTTGACTGGTGGCTACCGAACCGCTGCCTGCCTCCTTAGCTTCGGCTAAAGCATTCACGGCATTAATTTTTCTCCAGCCTTCGTCTGGTATCGGAACTGTTAAGTCGCGGGGAATTGACATCATGCCCACAGCTTTGTCTGACGGTCGAAGGCTGGTAAAGATAATTGTGTCAGTTAGTTGCGCGCCGTCGTGACCATCACCACCAACACCGAGGAGCAAAAGATTGATACGATCATTTTCTGCACCTTTTAAAGCATCGTCGGCTGGGGAGAGAAGACTGCGTAAAGTATCAAACAAAGAAAAACGTGGCACGTCGGCCAAGGAGACATCGCCACTGGTTTTTATGTTGAAGGAAAAAGCCGCACCCAGACCGGCGGTGATAATTAATACAGCTGCAAAAATTTTGCCAAAAAAAACAAAAGGTCGACGCCGGTCAACGTTAAGGCTGTGTTTTTCCTTTAAAAAGTCGATTTTGTGCTGTTCCATAGCCAATGGCTTTTGACGGCCTTATTATAAAGAAAAAAAACAGTTTTGGCAACTGAGAGTGAGTGAACAAAATTCAACTAAACAGGTTTGAGTGGAAAAGCAACGGTGTTTATCTGAACCGTCACGCCCCTCCATAGTTCGTTGCGAACAATTCGTCTTGCCGAAGCTCGCCGTGGCGAAAGGATTTTATCGGATTGGCAGTGTGTTGATAAGTTTGTTTGCCAAAAAGCTTCGGGGGGGGGGTAAACTAAAATTAGTTTTAAAAATTAACTAAAAAATTATGGCAGGGGTAATATCATTTGAACAAAGAAGAGGGGATCCAAAATTAAAAGTGATAGCAGAAGAATATTTATCCGCATTTAGAAAAGATGAGGCTTTGGGTTTAGGGTCTTTAGAACTTTTTAATGAAGCGTTAAAACAAAGCGGTTTATGTCCCGAAGATATTGGAAGTTCCAAAGAGGAAGTGGCAATATTTTTAGACAAGGCAGCTAAATGTGAAGCAAAAAAAGCTCTAAAAGCTATATTAGCAAACGATTTTCCAGAAATTAATTTGAGGTGTTTAATTAAAGCTATGGAAAGAGGTAATTTAATCCCCGAAGACATCGGTACTACACCAGAAGTTTTAAACCGGTTTTTTGGAATCAAATAAGTCAGATTTTTTATTTACAGTTACAAAAGTAAAACCGACCGAAAAAAATCCGGTCGGTTTTTGTCTTTTAGATCTCAAATGAATTTTTGAAAAATTTTGCAACATAAAACCGTCGATTAATGACGGTTTTATTGAAAAATTATAAAGTTTTAGCAAACGGTTCCATAGCTAAAATTTCGCGAACTTCTTTGACAGGTAAGACTTTATGATTGGCTAGTTTGTTGACCAGCGATCCAAGTTTGTGGTCTTCCTTTTGAATAACCTCTAAAAGGTCGCCACGAAGAGTTGAAAGTTTGTCGTCGAGATAACTTTTGGTGACCAATCTGGTTTCCATGGCGGCCAAATCAGCTTTGGTAGCCATTCTTTGCTCGATTGAATCAAATCTTCGGTCGATCGAATTTAATCTCTGCTCGATCGAATTGAATTTTTGGTCGATTGAATTAAATTTGGTGACAATTTTTCCTTCGAATTCGGAGAATGAGTCGTTGATAGCTTCGAGTATGTCTTGGCTGGAACTATTTATAACTTCGTGTAATTCTTGGTTGGATTTGTTGATAACTTCGAAAAGGTCTTGTTTGGTTAACTGTTTTCCCATAGTTGAAAACATTCGGATTAATTAAACGGGGGAGTGTCCTTAAATTATCACAAAACAACGAAAAAGTAAAGAGGATAATTTTGCCATTTTCTTGATTTTTTTTGGCAAACTGTGTTAATCTGTTTTCTGAAATTCAGATTCCGATAAAGGACGTTTAGCTCAGCTGGTTAGAGCGTTGCATTCACATTGCAAAGGTCACTGGTTCGAATCCAGTAACGTCCACCATCCTTCGCTCGTGGCGAGCTTCGGATGGCGGGCCATCATTTTGCTCGCTTTTTGCGAAGGATGCCCTCCATAGCTCGGCACGAGCGACGGAGGGCGGACAGCTGTACTGTTACCGCTGTAGTCGAATGTCCCGAGGCCAATCGAGGGGCTCACAGTTTCATTTACCCTCACTGTTCATGGTCTTCGACCATAAAATTCACCGTCGCTCGTGAGCGACATAGTCGGCCATTTGTTTAATTTTAATTTCATATGGTTCAAAAAAACTTTTCAGAATCCGATGGCGAAACAGGACAAGTTTTTTTGGATTTCGACGTAGAAAGAAAAAATAATTTAGAAAGATTAATTTTATTAGAACAGGAATTTGATAAAGCCTTAGACGATGAAATGGGGAAATCCGGACCCGATGTTAAGGCATTAATAAAAAATTATCCGAGGAGCGATAAAGCGTCTTTAATAGAGGCGATTGGTGTCGTTTGTCCAGAACTTATTGAAACAGTTAGAAGAGCTTTTGAAGTCGGAGACTCTTCTTTAATTTATAGTGCTTTTGCAGCTGCAAAAGAGAAACTTGAACCAAAAAAATAAATTGTCATTTCCGACAGTTATTTTTTTAGAAAAATAACTGTCGGAGGTGGGAAGTCGTAAGGTGTTTCGTTTTCTAACCCGATCCTTTAGAAGGAAAAAGAGTGAAGAAAACTACAACTCGTAAGGAACGAAAACAGCGGAAGCGAGCCAGAAGGCGAGCCATTAAGGCCAAACGGCTCATAAGAAAAGATGGACAAGAACGGCACAGTCCTTCTATCCATCATATTCTTCCCTGGGCTCGTGGCGGCCGAGACGGAAACAACCTGGTTACGCTGCCTCGTTCTATCCACGAGGCATGGCATCATATCTTTGACCTTCTAACGCCGTTGGAAGCGGTAGTGTTCATTGGAATCGTTTTTTTGTCAGGTCAAACCTTTACTATGAAGGATCTTGTGGCTCTCAGGACTTTTATAATGGAGCGAGGGGCCGAGAGACGAGAGCGAGAGTCTTCATAGGAGACCCTACCAAACAATCAGTCCAACCTCGAAAATCAGAGGGAGGGGAAAACAGATGTCAGCCAAGGTTCGAGGGGTAATCTTTTGTCCGATTTGTGACCGTGAAATTTCTGGTGATCCGGCGACCGATCCCGGGGATAAGGCGAGCAGGGAGGCCGACATCAAGGAGATCAGGCTTTTATTGGTAGATGATCATTGGACTGACACGCATCACGCCCTGGATGGGGAGTTACGGTTGGTCGAAGTACCGGAAACACAAGCTGAAAAGGATTTCACACCATCCGGGAGTTTGCCTCAGTGGAGGAAGTCTAAGTCTTCTTCAAGTGACGGAAGAGGCGTTCATAACGGACCTTCTAAAGATCGGCAGTCTCGTCGCTCGGTTGCGGCCGGAGATCCTGCAGACGAGGCAGATCAGGCTAGACGGGATCAGTCCAGTGTGCGCGATCCCAGCCCTCGTCACTGAGCCACTCGAGCCAAGTAAACTCTTGGTTCACATCAAGACGTTCTATCCCGTGCATCTCTGCCGGGATCTTTTTTTGGAGGGGGTGCGAATAACGAATTTTTTGTGAATTTGCGAATATACGAATATGACCGATTGTAGAGACAGGGCAATGCCCTGTCTCTATGGATGGAAATCCATATTTGTAGATTCGTAAATTCGTCCCGCCTCGTAGGACTCGGAGCGGGATCCCGTCAAAGGCCACCGTCGGCGGGATAATCAATTCGTTATTCGCCCCCCTTGCTTTTTCTTTTTATTTGGAGTATTTTAGACAGGAACTATGAAACTTTTTTGTCGCCAAGAACACGCTAATGACACTTTTTGGCACCGTAAATTCGGCATACCGGCCGGAACGGTGATTGTTTTGATTTTGGAGTTTGTTCAAATCGCGGTTATTTCTGCGGCCATTATTATTCCGATTCGTTATTTTTTGGTTCAACCTTTTTATGTCAAAGGCGCGTCCATGGAACCAAATTTTTACGATCGTGAATATTTGATTATCGACGAATTAAGTTATCGTTTTGCGGCACCGGCTCGTGGCGAAACTATTGTCTTTCGTTACCCAAAAGATCCATCAGAATTTTTTATCAAGCGGGTTATTGGTTTGCCAGGCGAAACAATCGAAGTCTCAAACGGTCGAGTAACAATTTATAATGATGAACATCCAAACGGTCTAGCGCTTGACGAATCGGTTTATTTACCGGAAGGTACAGTGACGACAGGAACAAAAAAGGTAACTCTTGGAGCCGATGAATACTTTGTTCTTGGTGATCATCGCGACGCCAGTTCTGATTCGCGGGTTTGGGGAGCTTTGACAAAGGAAGATATAATCGGAAAAGTCTGGGTACGTGGTTTACCTTTTGACAGAATCGGCACTTTCGAAATTCCATCTTACAATTTGTAATTTTTTTGGGGAATAAGGGGTCGAAGGGGTTGCAGGGGATTTTTATTACGGTTTTGAATAGAGAATAATATTCTGTGTTCCAACCAAATTTTAAAAAACTCTTCAACCCCTTAAACCCCTTCGGCCATAGCCTGGCCTACAGGCGAGGCCTTCCGTCCCCTTTAATCCAAGCCAAAAATATGCCCAATAAAATAAAAGCACCGGTGAAAAAAATAGAAAAATCGATTAAGGTTGAAGATAAAATCGAAGAGCCGGAAGAATTAAAAAAGAAAATTTCGGTACCAGAACCACCGGTCGTACCATTATCAAAGGGTCGAAAAACTCCGGAACTTTTGCGCGGCTTTCGTGACATTTTGCCAGACGAACAAATATATTGGGATATTTTACGTGAAGCAACCAAAAGCATGGCTGAGACTTACAGTTTTGACCGAATTGATTTTCCAATTTTGGAAAAGGAAGAATTGTTTATTCGCACCGTTGGTAAACAGACCGATATTGTTGAAAAAGAAATTTATAGTTTTGAGGACAAGGGTGGTGATAAGGTAGTCATGCGTCCGGAAATGACGGCTTCGGCGGCTCGAGCTTACATTAATCACGGCATGTTAAACCTGCCTCAGCCGGTTAAACTTTTTTACGAAGGTCCAAATTTTAGATACGACCGTCCACAAGCTGGTCGCTATCGTCAGTTTTATCAAATCGGTTTCGAGGCTTTTGGTAGTTCCGAACCTATCATCGACGCGCAGATTATTGTCATGACTTACAATCTTTTAAAAACCATTGGTTTGGAAACCAACATCCGCATGAATTCCATTGGGACTCAAGATTCACGTCAAGCTTATAAAACAGAATTGGCTTCTTATTATCGCACCAAAAAAAATCAGATTTGCGAGGATTGTAAACGCCGCCTTTTAAAAAATCCTATGCGCCTTTTGGATTGTAAAGTCGAAGGCTGTTTGGCTGTGAAAGTTGACGCGCCACAAATTCTTGATTGGCTTGACGAAGAATCCAAAAATCACTTCATGCGCATTTTGGAATTTTTAGACGAAGCTGGTGTGCCTTACACCCTTGATCCACATTTGGTGCGTGGACTCGATTATTACAACCGTACAGTTTTTGAAATCTGGACCGTGAACGATGAAGGCGAAAGAGCTCAGAATGCCATCGGCGGCGGCGGTCGTTATGACGGTTTAGTCGAACTTCTTGGTGGTCGCGAGGGAACTCCGGGTTGTGGTGTGGCTTTGGGCATGGAACGCATTGTGTTGGCTTTGAAAGAATTAAAGGTTCAGCCACCCGCCAAAAAAGTTGATGTCTTTTTTGCTCAATTAGGTGATTCAGCTCGCCGGGTCGGTCTAAAGGTTTTTGAAGATTTTCGTCAGTCTGGTATCAGTGTTCGCGAGGCTTTTGGCAAAGGTTCTTTAAAAACTCAGTTGGAATTAGCTAATAAGCTTGGTGTATTGTTCACTCTGATTCTTGGACAAAAAGAAGTTCTCGATGGCACAATCATAGTTCGTGACATGGAATCCGGCGCCCAGGAAATTGTTGACGCTAGTAAAATCATCCATATTATGAAAAAGAAACTGGAAATAGCCAAAGGTCTTGACACCAAGCATTAAAAAAGGCATTATAACCAGCGTCAAAACTTAAGCAGAGGCTATTTAGCTCCTGCAGGAAAGGAAGGTGATAGATATGTTAGAAACAAAACGCCGTAAAGGCGAAAGCTTCGACGCTCTGTTGCGTCGCTTTACCAAACGCGTTCAGCTTTCTGGCCGTCTTATCGAAGCTAAAAAGCACCGCTTCCACGCTCGTGATAAAAACAAAACTTCCCTCAGAAACAGCGCACTTCGTCGTTTAGAAACGGCTGCTCATCGTGAATTCTTACTGAAAACTGGTCGTTTGACTGAAGAAGAAGAAAAGAAAAACAAATCACATCGCAAATAAACAAACTAGCGGCTTTAGCCGCTTTTTTGTATACTGGTTTTAGTAGAATAGTCGAAGTCGTAGACGGCGTAGATTGTTGTGTTGGTTGGCTGAACTCTGATTAAACTGATTATCTCGCCTCTTAGTTTCGAACGGGATCCCGCCAAAGGCCTCCACCGGCGGGAAGTGATGGCCATGATTGTTGGAATTGGATTAAAAATAAATCATTGTAATCAGAAAATCATTTTAATCAGAGTTCAAAAGCAAACAACCGACAAAAATTCTACGTTTTCTACCAATCTACAATTTCTATGTTTCTACCTATTTACATAACCCAATCAAAAATATGTCCACCCTAGAAAAAATCAACGCCGATCTCACCGCGGCCATGAAGGAAAAAAAGGAGGCCGTGCTTTCCACCCTTCGACTTTTGCGTTCGGCGCTTAAAAATAAAGAGATTGAATTAATTCGGGAATTAAAGGAAGAAGATGTCTTGGCAGTTATCCGAACTCAAATCAAACAACTCAAAGATGCATTGGCTTCTTTTGAAGCGGCTGGTCGAAATGATTTGGTGGAAAAAAATAAAAATGAATTGGTAACACTTGAAGGTTATTTGCCGGCCGAGATGCCGGACGAAGATTTGGAAAAAACCGTTCGTGATGCTTTATTGGAAGCTGGAATTTCGGCCAAAGCAGATACAGGGAAAGCGATGGGGGCTGTAATGACAGCCGTAGCTGGTCGAGCGAATGCTGGACGAGTTAAAGAGGTTTTGGAAAAGGTGTTGGTTTAGGGGGGGGCGTTGTGGGGCGTTAAAGGGCCTTAGGGGCATGGAGGATTTTGCCTAAGAAATATTTTCCTTGCCTTAGTGCCCCTCGGCCATAGCCCCTCAGGTGTTGCTCTATGGGCAGAGCTGGTTTACGGGCGAGGCTTTAATGCCTCAACGCCCCAGACAATTTACTCCCTCTACCATAAATAAAATTTATATGTTTTTTCCAGGTTTAAAATCATCGACGCTTTTGGCCGTGAGTGGAGTGCCAACTACTATCTTGAAAACTCCAGCGACGAATTCGGTAAACTCATCGGCTCCGGCTAAGGGTTCGTTTTTTGATTTTCTTCAAGGACAAGCTTTTAATTCCGGACAAACCTTGGAATTGTTTTTTCGTGGTTTGCGAGTAGCTTCGGCGGTTTTTGCCATTTTTTTCATTTTTCTCCTTTTGCAAGGAGCGCTTCAATATATTATATCCTCAGGATCTGATGATAAGGTTCGTCACTGTCGTTACCTGGTTTTTGTTGGTGGAACAGGTATGGTGGTTATGTTCTGTATTTACCTGATTGCTACTTCTAGTTTGATTCGTTTAGGAGCTGTATCTTAGGTTGGTTTATTATCCACAACCGTTTGGTGAAAAAAGCCAAGCGGTTTTTTGTTTTTTGTGCTAAAATGATTACGGTTTCTTAAACACAAAGCATGTGAAAAAAAATAGGCTTTTGATTACGGCAGTTGGTATTGCCACCGTGGCTTTTTTGTTGTTTTTACCATTTCATTCTTTTGCCGCAGATTTGGTAACTAACGAACTATCCACAGTTGGCGAGACTTCGGGTTTAGCTACAATTGAGCTTGGTATTTTAGTGGCTCGAATTATCAGAATCGTTCTTGGGGTTTTGGGTGTCATCATGGTGTGTTTAATAATTTATGCCGGTTGGCTTTATTTCACTTCTCAAGGCGAAGAAAAAAATACCAAAAAAGCCAAAGATATTATTAAAACCACTATCATCGGGTTGCTCATAATTCTCTCGGCTTATTCCATTGCCACTTTTGTTTTAAATTATCTTCTCGAGGCCGCTGGTTTAAACGGTGGCATTTCCACCACTACAGCGCAAAATTTTAATGAACCTTTAGCTGGTTCACTCGGTTCTGGCATCATTGAATCTCATTATCCAGCCCGTGACGCTACCGAAATTCCCCGCAACACCAGAATTTATGTGACTTTTAAGGAGGCGATTAAAGTCGATACTATTATGGTTGATGATGATGGTGTTGCGACTACCCCTAATGTTTTAAACGCAGCCAACGTAACCATTGCTCCAACCGATATTGCGGACGGAGTAGCTTTGACTGGCAGTCAAGTACAAGTTGCGGTTACAGCCGATCACAAAACTTTTAGCTTTGATCCTACGGTCTTGCTTGGTAGCGACACAACAGAAATGAATTATACCGTGACTCTCGGTACCGGAATTAAAAAAGTTTTACCCAATGGTTCCTTTGCCGGTGCCTTTGATTCTGAAGGTTATGCCTGGCAGTTCGAGGTTTCAACCGAAGTTGATTTAACCCCACCACAAGTTGTTTCGGTTGTGCCAGCCGATTTATCACCCCTTAGGTCAACCGAAGCGCCAAATATTATTGTGGCCATAACTTTTAACGAAGCTATGGACCCAATAGCGGCCAGTGGAACTTATACCGGTGTAACACCTCTGCCAGCAGACTCGCCACCGGAGTTTACTAACATTAAGGTTTTAAAAAACACCACAGACAATACCGCCGGTACTTATAGTGTCTCCAATGTCTACCGAACTGTGGAATTTGTACCAACCGAAATTTGTGGTTCTGATCCCTGCGGAAATGATATTTTCTGTTTGCCGAGAAATGTGAATTTGGATGTCGTGGCCAAGGCTGCTGCGTTAAGTACTGATCCGCCTCAAGCGGCCATGACTGACGAAGGTTTGTTTAATGGTTTGGTTGATGCGGCTGGCAATTCTTTGGATGGAAACAGAAATGGCATAGCTGACGGTCCAGGTTCTCCGTCAAGTTTGGACAACTACGAATGGGGTTTTACAACTGAAGCTGAACCCAGAACCGATGTGCCGGCAATTTTCAGTGTTGGCCCTACGGTTAATCAAGGACAAGTTACTTTGAATCAGAATGTAACGATCAATTTTGATTCACTCATGCAATCTTCAACTCTTAATTCCACTAATATCAGACTGTTGCCTGATTTTGTTCAGGCTTTTTGGTATCAAAATTCCAATGCTGAAAATCCTGGCTCTGTTGCTGATGTAATAACTACACCAAGTTCGTTTGATGATAATTTTACTGTGGTGACAATTAACCATGCGACTTTTTGGGAGAGTGATAACGGCACCGAAGATTCAAACGGTAACGGACGAACCGGTGATTTGTACAGTTATTATCCAGTGATTACCAACGGTGTTAAAAGCGCCTGGCAAATTTGTATGTCGCCGGCAAATGGACCAAAAGAAGACAATGTCACTTCAAATTGTGGTGGTGCAAATTCTGGTAGGTATTGTTGCAATGGTGTGGCTAGCCTCGATCCATGCACATTCACCGGAGTCACAATTAGCCAATAAAATTTTGTGAAAAATTTTCACCCCTCACTTAAAATCATTCTGGTCGCCGTGCTATTTTCGGCCGCTGTTTTCTTGGTTTCGCACTCGGCCTTAGCAGCCACGGTTTCAACCAACGAATTGTTTGGCGGAACCAATGGTGCAAACTTTGCTTCAACAGCCGGTTTGGCCAATGTTAGTTTGGTTTTGCTCATCGCCAATATAATTCGAGTGGCGCTTGGGTTTGTTGGTGTGGTGGCTGTTTGTTTTGTAATTTACGCCGGTTTTTTGTGGACCACGGCTGGTGGGGAAGAGGAAAAAATAAAAAAAGCCAAGGCGGTAATGAAGAATGCTTTGATTGGTTTGGTAATAATTTTATCTTCTTTTGCCATTGCTCAGTTTTTTATCTCGAGGATTACCACGGCTATGGGGGGCGGTGTTGAAACTAATGTTTCAGAAGAAAATGGATGTGTCGGTTCCGAGTGTTGGGAGGTTCCGGATTGGACAACAACTTTTGTTTTGAATCCTTTAGATACGGCTTGCGCCGCCACCATTCAAAATTATCAACCCAGATTTGTCTTTAGTCAACGAGTCAATAAAGCCGAAATTACCGAAAACAGTAAAATTAGAATCGATATAGCTGGCGATGAAGTGGCCGGAACTTTTACAGCCGTTGGCGGTACTGCTTTAAGTGCTCAAACTTTTATTTTTACTCCGCTTGATTCTTGCGAAGACGTCTCCGGTTTCTTCTGTTTCGAACCAAATACAACTTTTGATGTAACTATCGATCCAACACTTGAAAGTTCAGCCGGTTATCAAATTGATTGTTCGAACGAAGATTTTCCTTGCGACTTTTCTTTTACAACCGGTAGCGGTTTGGATGTTTCGGCTCCAATCGTAACCATGCAACGTCCTTCAACCGGTGATTCACTTTTTGCTGATCGAGCTGAACCGTTGCAAGCGAAAGTTGTCGATGATGTCGGTGTGTCATTGGTAACTTTTTGGGTTGGCGGCGACGATGTTTATAGCACCAGCTATCGAACCGCCGATTCGCTTGTTCCGGATACTTATTATTTTGATGGTTGGTGGAATACAACGGGCGAAGTTACTAATCATGAGTACACAATTGTGGCCGAGGGTAGCGATTGTGCCGGAAATTCAGATTCGGGTTCGGTTAATGTAATGTTGCGAGCGGCGACTTGCGATAACGATATTTCTGATTCAGGTGATCCTTATTATGAAACAGGTACTTGTGTTGATCCAGAACCTTGCGACTGCGGCGGCACCGGTGAATATTATTGTGGAGCTTGTGATGGCGCTGAATGTTATAACGATGGCGACTGTCGTTCTGGTAATTGTGAAAACGGAATTTGCACCAGCACGATTGAAATTGAAAGAGTTTCGCCTGGCGATGGAGCTGAAGGTAATCTGATTACCATTTCCGGCAGTGGTTTTGGTACGACAGCTGGTACGGTAATTTTTCTTGGGGTCAGTGACAATGAAAGTGTATTAATTAATTCTAATTCTGCTTGCGGTGATTGGTGGTCGGATAGCGAAATAGTTGTTCAAGTTCCAACCGGTGCCAAAGACGGTCCAATTAAGGTTACAAATAGTGTTAATGATAAATTTGACCAAACTAATGATGATAACGGATCTGTCATTGGTGATTTTGACGTGAATACTACAGTTCGACCAGGTATTTGTAATATATCGCCGAATGCGGGTCAGGGTGGTGATTCTGTGGCGGTATCTGGAAAAAATTTTGGTGCTGAATTGAGCAATTCCACTTTTTATTTTGGCAGTTACGAAGCCGCCAGTTATGCCAATTGGAATTCTGATGGAACTTCTTTTTCTGTCATTTCGCCGCTTTTGGACAGTGGTTTTTATGATGTTCAATTTTTTTCCGGTGAGGCTGATAGCCGCCAAGGCTCCAATGTTAAAGAATTTGCGGTTAGCACTTCTTCCAATACCGAACCGCCGGTTATTATCGATGTTGATTCTGGTTTAAGGCGTTGTGTTAATGATTCCACAGTTCTTTGTTCAAGCGATGCGGATTGCGGTGGTTCGTCTTGTCTTGATGCCGGTCCGGCCGGACAATACGTAACAATTTATGGCTCAAATTTTGGCACCACTCAAGGCACGGTTCGTTTTCAAAATCAATCAACTGAATACGAAGGGCTTGGCAATAATAATTTTCCTGACGCTTGCGAATCGGTTTATTGGTCAGACGACACAATTGTCATCAAGGTTCCGGCGGTTTATGGCTTAACTCAAACCAGTCCGGCAGTAGTTGCCGGTTTGCATGATTTATGGGTGGTGCGTGGTGGCTTGTCTTCGGATACTATCGATTTTTTGGTGACTGCTGGTGAGGCCTCGCCTGGTATTTGTGCTTTGGTTCCAGACGCTGGTCCGGTGGGTACAACTGTGGCGATTTATGGTGAGGGATTTGAGGACGATGCCGGCACGGTGGCTCCTTTTGGAAAAGTGGAATTTTATAATGGCGTAGAGGTCACCCCGACTCCGGTTACTTGGGACGACGGTCAGATTCTCGGTAATATTGCTCATCCAATGTCAGTGCCAGAAGGTACTGAAACCGGTCCGGTTTTTATAGTCGATAAGGACGGACAAGAATCAAATTCTATAAATTTTCAGGTTGGAATGTGCGATGTTGATTTTACTTGTGCTACCGGTCAAGAATGTTGCGATACTGGAGCTTGTTCGTCTACAACTTTAGGCTGTGGTGGGGCAGAATCTTTTGCTGCCCATTATGCTTATCGTTTTTCCACCGGTGATATTCCACATAATCCGGCAATTCAAGTGGAGTGTTCAGCGCCGGGCGTCTCCCCAAGAATCGTTTCACCGTCGCCTTATGAAGGTTGGGAGGGTGGCACAGATGTTTGTTCAGATGCAATATTGCACGTGTCTTTTACCGAGGACATGAATTCGTCAACTTTTACGGCCAGTACTATTTTAGTTAAAGAATGCGTCGGCGATTCCTGCACGACAGTTGTACCAATGACTGTGGCTTCGAGTCCGACCAGTCGGAGCTTTTTTTGGCAACCAAATTATCCGGAAGGATCTGGTTGGCTCCCGGGTAAACGTTACCAGGTAACAGTTTCTGGTGGCGAAACCGGTGTTTTAAGTGCAAGAGGTTTGGGTATGCTGCAAAATTATGTCTGGTATTTTGAAACCTCGGCCGACGGCGAGCCTTGTACGGTTGGGGGGGTTTTAGTTGATCCGGCTGAGTATACTGCCAATAGTATTTGTCAGGCGGGTGATTTAACTTGCACAGGGGCCGTAGTTTATTCGGCTACACCGGTGTCAGAGGAATACGAATGCACTCTTTTAACTTGCGATTCCGGGGATAATTTTTGGGATTTCGGTTCAAGAAACAGTACCAAAGCTGCAGTTGTAGATAGAGCGGCCGATATAGATCCGAACACGGTTGGAGTGCAGGATTCCATATGCGACGCCTTGGCTTTGCCGTATCAAGAAACCGCCGTCGGATCGCCTGTTTCAATTTGGTTTGAACTTAACTATGGTAATGGGGGTGAAAGAAGCGTCGATGGTTCTGGTGAATTAACCATTAATTTTTCTGATCCGCAAGTTAGTAATTATTGGCCAAGTTGTTCCGAGGCTTGTTTGAATGCCGAGATTGGTCTCACATTTAATCTGGCCATGAAAGTCGACACTTTTGCTAACAATCGAGTCAAGTTGTTTGGATGTGAAGACGAAGCCTGCGCTCCAGACGAAGTAACCGATGTAACTTCCAGTTTACACATTTCACCGGTTTATACAGGTGATGCTATAAATGGAATTTATCAATTAATAATTAACCACTCTGATTTAATTGCCAACACTTCATACCGCGTGACGGTTTCTAAAGATGCCGAATCAGACAGCGGTTCCACTTTGGCCGAGGCTGTTGGAGACATGGCTTGGTATAACGGTGATCTTACTTGGACTTTTACGACCGGTGATGCTACCTGCGAAGTGGATCGGGTTGAAGTTGAACCAAGCTCGGCCACTTTGCAAAGAATCGGTGATATCCAGCGATTTACCGCTGTGCCATTCGGTACAGCCGACGACTGTTCTGACGAAGGTCAGCGTCTGATTGCTTCCGGATATAATTGGGAAGCTTGGACGGCTACAGATTACGAGGGACAATTGGCCGACACAATCGCAACCGTGGCTTCTCTGTTTGGTTATAGCGGAACAAGTCCTCTAAGGGTCGCTTCAAGTTTGCCAGTAGGTTGTTCTAGTCTTTGTCTAAATACCGGTTCGCCGGCACCGGTGGCCATTTGCGGTAACAATGCAGTTTTTGATTGTGATGCAGACAGTGATTGTAGCGTCGGCGAAAAATGTAATGTCAATAATGGGCAATGTGTAGAACCGGGTGAAGATTGCGACGGTGGTATTGGTTGTTCCACAACTTGTTTGAATATAGGAACAACGGGTTCAACTTGTGGTAATGGAACCATTAATGCAGGTGAAGATTGTGATTTTGGGGCGTCGACAGGCCATCCGGCATTGACTAGTCATCCTGGTTGTTCAGCAACTTGTTTATCTGTTGGTGCTTCTTCGGTTGGTACAACTTGCGGAAACGGTGATGTGGCCCATAGCGATCAAGCTGGTGGCGAGGAATGCGATTATGGTAATGAAAATTCGGCCAATAATTGTTCTGCGAATTGTTTGAATCTTGGTTCTGAATCAAGAAGTAATTATCCGGCCATTTGTGGCGACGGTGTTGTTGAAGGAGGCGAAGATTGCGATGACGAAAACACTACAAACAGTGACGGTTGTTCATCGAGTTGTACGAACGAAGGTTCCTCGTCTATTTATAATTCGCTGTGTGGTAACGGCGGTGTTCCTCAGACTGGCGAAGATTGTGATGATGAAAATTCTGTGAGCGGCGACGGTTGTTCTTCCAGCTGTTTGTCCGAAGGTTCAAGTGATTCTCGTCGCGCTGTTTGTGGTAATGGTGTCAGGGAAACTGGGGAAGAGTGCGAGGCAACTTCGGCCAGTGCAACAAGGATTGCTCCTTTTGTCTTGGCTTATATTTCCAACACGGCGCAACAAGAGATTCGCGACCAGGGAGGAAATTCTGCTTCTTCGAAAATTACAGCCAAAGAAGATGTAAGTAATAAAACAGGCGATGGTTATTTAACTTTGCAGTGTTCTTGTACCACCGATGCCAGCTGCAATTCTACTACTGATGCAAATAGTTACGGCTGCGGTAATTCCAGTTGTTGTTTTAGTCGTCCGACGGTTCTCGGACGTTATCCAGAGATTAGTGCGACAAGTGTTTGTCGTAATACGGCAGTTTGGGTTAATTTCAGTCAACCAATGGATGTTGAGGCTGTAAAAAATTCAGGTACTTTGTATTTGAAATTGAATAAAATAGATTGTATAGACGCTAGTTGTACGGCCGGTAATTCTGTTGACGATTTGACAGAATGCCCGGAGTCTTATACTTCTGTTGTTTCTTTGACTTTGGAAAATAACGAAGATGAAAATTTGTTGGTTCGGGCCTGGCATTGGTTAAGAGATAATATTTTGCAAATTTTTGGTGCTCAAGCCACGACAATTTCAGCCTGTCTGGTGCCGGTAAATTATACCCTGGTAACTCCCACAAAAATTGGCCTTGATTTGCCAGAAGCTTTGGTGGCCAACGCTGAATATAGTTTATTCATAATGGGTGAGTCTAATTCAACCGGTACTTATACAAACGGAGCGATGAGCGCTGACGGCGTTGATTTGTTAAACAATGAATCAAGCATGTTTGTGACCAGGGCAGATATTTGTACTCTTGATTACGTTTCGGTTATTGATAACGGAATAATCGGTGCCGATATTTATGAAGATCCGAGTCCAGGGTTTTTCTCATCAACCGGCGAACAACATACTTTGACAGCCGCTGGATTCACACTAAACGGAGCCGTGGCCTCACAGATTCAAAGCATAACAGGTGTTTATTCTTGGGCTTGGGGTGCTTGGAGTTCAACTGAAGCTAGCGATGAAACCATTGTGAACATTCCAGCTGCCACTGGTACCGGAACAACTACTGCCACTTCGGAAACTCAGGATGGAACGGTTCAGGCTGTTATCTCGGCAAATATCACAAGTGTTGATTCTTCCGGCAGAACAGTCAATGCATCTGTTACAGGTCAAACTGATTTGACAACTTTCCTTTGCAGCAATCCTTGGCCGGCCACCAGAAGGACTGGTGGTAGTTATCGTTTTGAAGACACGAGCTCTAGTGCTGTCGAACTTGGTTTGTCGGCTACCGGTAATTTCACCAATTTCGCCTTCTCCTACTGTCGAGATCAAGCCGGTTCAACTGATCTCTTACCTAGCTTAACTGTGAGGGAAGTAACCTCGGTTGCTTCGACCACAATCTTTAAAGAATTGCTCTTTTTGGCAAATAACGACGCCATCGGCGTTCGGGTTTTACCAAATCCTAATTATCTTACTCCAGCCGATTGGTTTGCCGATCAAGGTTTTACCGGCTCACCTTCAGAGACCACTGTTGATGGTTACGAAGCGGTACAAGACGGAAATACTTATTATGTTTCCGCAGTCAATTCTAATGATCCAGTCACTTCGACAAAAATTCTTTATCCAAATATTTACGTCATTTCTTATAATGAGGGTGCAAGTGACGAAATGGAAAATATTTTTGGTCAAGTTTTGGATAGTTGGACTTTCAACACCAACGATTCGGTAATCACCGATGTAAATGTTTGTAAAGATTCTGTTACCATAACTTTGCCGACAGAAGAAACCGTTCTTGATTCAGATGGTCAACCTTATCCCTGCACTTTAAACGAAGAATGCGATGCGGGCGCTGGTTCACTCTTTTGTTCCGATAATGTCTGTAAAAGTCGAGGTACTGAGGATTCCATAAGTGTAAATTACGTTTACGATACAGACGAAAATCTCGTCTCCTGCGATTGGGACGGTGATTGTCAGGGAGTAACTCAGTCTGGTGGAACAATAACTGACGACTCGGCTTTTTGTGATGGAGAAAAAGCTAAATTGACTCGAGATTTAAAACGTTTAACCGACGCTCGTAAAATCGCCACGATTATTGATAATTATGGTCAGCTTTTCAGTTATTGTTCGGTAACCTCCGATCAGTTGTGCGGCGAAGATGATGATTGTCCGGGTAATGAAATTTGTCAGCAACACGTGCCGCCATTAATTAGCGGTACCTTCCTTTCATCTTTTACTACCAGCACTTGGCCTTCATGGACATCAGAATTAGATAATGCTTTGGGGACAACTTTGCCGACGGATCCAATAAATGAATTTGTTGGTTGTCATGCCGGTGCCGATGAAAATTATTGTTGGGACAGTGCGGCCGGGCAATTTACTTGTCATGAGGGCTCGCACGTTTATCTTTACCAAAATCTTGGCGGCGTGGCTTATAAATTAGGCGTACAACTTGAAGGCAGTGATATTATCGGAACCTGGGGTTACTCACTTGATGACGACTCAGCCGACAACGCCACGCTTTATGCTGAGTATGCTTATACATCATCTTCAGCAGAATCGGCATTAACAAATCCGGCAACATCGGGCGGTTTTCAAACAACCGGACCAATGTGTAGTAATGTAACCATGGGAACTTCTTCGTCTCGTTGTGGAGATGGGGTTAAGGCAACAGATAATCCAAATACGTTAACTGTTAACGAGGCCGAGGTTTGTGAAATCGGTGAATACGAATCTCGAACTTGTACAGGAGGTACTCAAAATATTGGTTGTGTGGAAACAATGGTGAATTCAGTTAGCACTTGCGCTTGGCAGACAGCGGCCACGTCGGCTTGCATTCCTTATTCTTGTGGTAATGGCGTAAAAGAGGGAACAGAACTTTGTGACGACGGAGAAGAAAATGGTACTTATGGTCATTGTAGTCAAAGCTGTAACGGTGGTTCTTTTTCTTGCGGCGATGGTTTTATTGCTGGTGGTGAAGAATGTGATTGCTATTCAACCATCAATTGGTCTTCAAATCTGCCTGCCACCAGTTGGGCCTCTATCAACAGTTGTGACGCCGCCAATGGTCAGTACGATACAACTTACGACGATACTTGCGCTTTTGATTGCACCTTCCCGGGTCCGTCTTGCGGTGACGGTGAGCTGAATGGTCCCGAAGTCTGTGATGGTGGTTACGAATCGTGGAGTGGCAGTCTTTGTAGCGCCGGAACCAATATTAATGAAGAATGCACCGTGGACAGTGATTGCGGAACCGGTGGAGTTTGCGGTAACGCTACGGGATTTCAAGCTTGTAATATTGCCAGAGTTTGCGAGAGCAGCGATGGAGGAATTAAAGATGGTTATCCTTGTGGTTCGGATTGCGCGGCCGCAAACGGTACCTGCAGCTCGGCCGAGTATCAACTGTCACGTACCAGAACTTGCAATGACGCCCCTGGCGCGACTTGTACTTGGGAAACTTGGACCGCTTGTTTGGGTGGCGATCAAGTTTGCGGTAATGGAATTTTAGAAGGTGATGAAGAATGCGATGATGGTAATGATGATAGTACCGATGATTGTACTTCTGAATGTACAGTCAGTGTTTGTGGTGATGATTATGTTTA
The DNA here is from genome assembly GCA_043805995.1 of Candidatus Uhrbacteria bacterium. GTDB lineage: Bacteria > Patescibacteriota > Patescibacteriia > UBA9934 > GWF2-40-263 > UBA12403. Next base: position 21,787 of record JAZDHJ010000059.1, on the reverse strand, counting down.
TGCCGGTCACGAAACCTGTGACAATGGAAATGAAAATGGTGATGTTTGCTCACCAGAATATGATGACACTTGTTCTTATTGCAACATAAATTGTCAGTACACCACAGTTTCTGGTGCCTACTGCGGCGATGCAACTGTCCAGACCGGCGAGTTTTGCGATGGTGTCGATTCTCCCAGGTACTGTTTCAGCGGTTCAATCGATCCAAGTTTACGTATTATTGGTTCAGTCTGTGAACAACCAGCCGACTGTGCCACGGGTTATACTTGTGAAAACGTTGGAGCTTGTAATGGGGGTTATGAATCGACAAACCAATATTATTACAATGCCGAACCGTGTGTGAATGTGGTCGGATCATATAGCAGTTCTAAGGAATGCGGATTAGATGAGTCTGGCGACGCGGGAATTTGTGTTGAGCCGGCTTGCGCCAATAGCTGCGACGCTACTTGTCCGACAACTTATGAATCAACTTCGATTTTGATTCAAACCGAATTAGCCGGAGCTTCCAAACAAACCAGCGCCGATCTTTATGATTTTAATAATCGGGCCGGTAACAGTCCTGATTTGGCAACGTTATTTATTCCGGCTTGCGAAATAGGCACAGCTATAACCGCCGATATCGATACCACTAATTGGACACCGCCTTCTACTGACATTGTTTTTGTGACCGATCTCTCCACTACTATGGGTTACACAAATACGCCAATGGCTCCTGGAACCAGTATTAGTGTTGCGACCGAAGTTTTATCTCAAACAATAGACGACCTTTTTGATCATATTGATGAATTGCGAATTGCGTTAGTCAGTTTTTCTGGTGAAGAAAGCCTTTGGGATCAAGGTCTGACAACTGATCAAGGTCTGGCAATTCTTGCCTCGGCTTGTGTTACCAGCAGAGACGATGCGGTGCCATTGGCGTTTACTGATGCGGGTTTTACAAATATCCAAAGTGATCTTTTGTATGATTCGGATCACGGTGTTGTTTCTTATGCTTCTCGTTTACAGAATGGAACACCAACAGCTGCGGGTTTGTTATGCGCAAAAGATTTATTATCACGTTCGAATGCTCAAAGTAAAATCGTTATCCTTTTAAGCGACGGTTTGCCAAATGTCAGAATGTCAGATGGTTCATATGGCGAGGCTTATTCTGAATTTATTGACACAGCCGCGGATGAAGCTCGAGTTGTTACTAATGAGTTAACGGCAGCTGGAATTAAAGTTTATTCGGCCGCCTTACCTCTGGATGATTCTGATACCGTTCTGGGCTACATGAGACATTTTTCCAGTGATGACTGTGACACAAACTCTTCTGCCCTTGGAACGTGCAGTCTGGATGGAACGACTTGCGGTGGAGATTATCCATCGTGTAGCAGTTTAGGCGGTTGCTCAAACGATCCGACAATTACATGTGCAGACGTAGAAGAGGATCACCGTGATTCAGTTTGTAACGATGGAATAATAGGTTATTGCGAGGATCTTAATGATGAGGAAGAACTCTACGATTGTTGGGACGATAGTCAGTGTGCCGAAGGTAACTGTATTTTTAGTGATGATGATATCGATGGTTATTGTAGTGAATCTATCCCGCAGTCTTGCAATTATCCAGCCAACGATCCTTTTGAAAGTGTTACCGATTGTCGTGAGAACGCTGAAGACGGTGTTGAGTATGCCTATTCGGCCACCACAGCTTCGGGTTTTACATCAATGTTCGATTCAATACTTGGGAGCATTGTAAATATGCATATTGGATTAACCACGGAAGTTAATAACAGAACTCATATAACTTCTGGGCCAGTAACCGAAGGTAATGGTGTAACCATACCTTTCCCAGAAGGTTTTGCTTGTAACGGCGCCACAGAAAGTGAGATTCCAATAAAATTTGATTTTAACGGAACTGGTACAATTAACATTAGTAATATAAGTTTAAACTATTGTCCGATCAGATAACTTTTGCTTTTTATGAACGGTTTTGATCAATATGCGCCTACCCGAGGGCCTATTTCTTGGAAGACAATTGCTATAATTGGTGGCACGGTTATTCTTATCATTTTGATTATTTTTGGGGCCAGGTGGTTGATTTCGACAAAAACCGAAGCTGGTCAGCAGGCCGCGGTCATTGAACGAGTAAGTTTGGAGTTGGACCGAACTTTGTCTGAATGCGATCAAGCTAAAATTCCTGAACAGTGTCGAGCTGATATGGTGGAAATGAGTGCCGGTTCAATCGGTTCAGCTGAAATTTGCAATAAGCTGACCGATGACTCTTTGGTGACTTGTGTTTGGAAAATAGCTTTACAAGAAAATGATCCTGAAGCCTGTAAAAATATTCCAATCAAGGAAAAACAAACCGGTTGTCAGGATACGGTTTATCGAAGTTTGGCTGGGGTGAATTTAGATTTGTCTTGGTGCGAAAAAATTAATAGCGAAATTGGTAAAACCAGATGTATTAATACTGTCTCTGAACAGATTGCTCAGCAAAAAGGATGCCAAGGAACTGGTATTGATCCGAGTATTTGTACTAGACAAGAAGCCTTAAGTAAGGCGATTGCGTCCAGAGATCCTGGCCAGTGCATGCTTTTGTCGAACCCCCAAGATCAGGGCGGTTGCGTTGATTCGGTTGGGGTTGGTGATAAAGATTTGGATAATCTTGACGCGTCAATTGAAAAACGACTTGGCATCAGTGATGAAAACATAGATTCAGATAGTGATGGACTTTCTGACTATGACGAGTATCATAAATACAAAACCGATCCAGCCAAATCTGATACCGACGGCGATGGTTATTCCGATAAGGTCGAAATAGACGGTGGTTACAATCCGCTTGGGGAAGGAAGGTTGTAGAGATTGGGGTGCGAATAACGAATCAATTACGAATTTACGAATATACGAATGTCGGCGATCGATCGTAGAGACGTTGCAATGCAACGTCTCTACGGACGAAAATTCATATTCGTAGATTCGTAGATTCGTCCCGCCTCGTAGGCCTCGGAGCGGGATCCCGCCAACCTGTCCTTCCGAAGCCCGAGCGTAGGAGGAAGGCCTCCGTCGGCGGGATAACAAAATTCGTTATTCGCACCCCCCCAATAATTCAATAATTCAATAATTATCCCGCCGGCGGAGGCCTTTGGCGGGACCCCGCCAAAATCCTATGCCGGCGGGGAATAATTTAGAAATTTCAACCCATATGTTCGACGAACTAAAAAAACCACCCGAAGATATTTTTGCCTCAGTTGATCAATCGCCTGTACCACCACCTTTTCGTAATCCCGTACCCTCAACTGGCCCAACTGTTCCACCTATTCAACCACCACCATCAAACATTGCAACTCCGCCTGGTATGCCGTCGGTTGGTAGCGAAGTGAAACCGGCTAAAACCATTGCTTGGAAACCGATTGTTTTGATTGCTCTTGGGGCGATCGTGGTTATTGCCGCCGGAGCCATGTTGTCCAGATACATTCTCTCGAGTTCTAAACCGGTTACTGAAAGTGTTAACAATCTTGCCAATACTGCGAACACTCAAGTAAAAACCGAAACTATCCCAACAACTCCTCCTGTCAAAACCGAGGTTCAGACGCCGGTAGTCGAACCGGTGGTTGAGGTTGATACTGATAAAGATGGTCTAACCGACACTCGTGAAGCTGAACTTGGAACCAGCCCAACCTCAACTGATACTGATGACGATGGTTTGTTTGACCGCGAAGAAGTTGAAGTCTATCACACTAATCCTCTGTCGCCGGATACTGACGGTGATAGTTATAAAGATGGCGATGAAGTTAAAAGCGGCTACAATCCAAACGGCGCCGGCAAATTGTTTGAGTTGCCGGTTACTGAAGGGGAATAATGGAAATTTCAAATTGATCGAATGTCAAATGTCTAATGAAGGAAGCTTAATTTTTTAGAAAAATAAAAATCCATCATTTGACATTCAATAATTTGTCATTTGAAATTTCAGCCAACAAATATGCCCGACGTTCAATTACCAAAATTAGAAACTCCGCCAGGGGCAAAACCGTCTCAAAGCGAGCCGCAAATTTTTGCTATGCCTGAAAGTTTTCGCGGTTTGGCGGCTAGGGTGAATCCGCCGGTAATTAAGCCGGCCGCTACTCAATCGGCGGCTCCGGTTCCGGTTAAACCGGTTCCACCGCCACCGCCAGTAAAACCGGTTTCGATTTTGAAAAAGAAAGGCCTGGCCAAAACCACTAAGCTGATCATTATTGCCGGCGTGGTTCTCTTGATGGTTTTAAGTTCGGCTGGTATTTATGTTTTTTATTCACTTCAGCCGGTTAAAAATAATCAAACCATTACTACCAACAAACCGGTCAATACCGCTCCACCGGTGACAATTACAGAAACCCCGCCGGTTGTAGTGGAAACTCCACCGGTGACTACAGGCGGAACAACTACTTCGCCTTTTCCAAATAACTCTCAACCCGGTCGTGATACTGACAGTGATGGTTTGACTGATGCCGAAGAAATTTTTTATCGCACCAGTTCTAAAAAACCAGACACTGATAGTGATGGTTTTCTTGACGGTAATGAGGTTTTTCACGGTTATGATCCAAATGTGCCTTCACCGGCCAAGTTGAGCGATACTGCCCTGGTCACAAAATATTCTGTTGAGAATCTCTACTCACTTTATTATCCTACAATTTGGACAGCAAAAACTGAGCCTGAAAAATTAAATAATATGGTTTTTGTTGTGCCGAGCGGTGAAAGTGTAATTTTGAGTTTGGAAGAAAAAGACGCGGCCATTCCTTTAGCTGCCTGGTTTAGTAATGCTAATCCGACCTCAAATATAAAAATTAGTGAATCAAAAACTAAAAACGGTTATCAAATGTTGGTAACTGAAGATCAAATGACAGTTTACATCGAGGCTGGTAGTCGAGTTGTGATTATGAGTTATTCAAATACCGTTAAAGCCACGGTTGATTATCTGGCGACTTTTGAAATGATGATAAATAGTTTGGTTTTGGTTCAGTAGTATGTTGAAAGCGGAATGGAACAAATCGCCATTGTCCAAAAAAAATCAAGAAAAGATTCTGTCAGAAGTTTCTCGGGGTTTGCGTTTGAAAAAAGACAAACAGGTTTCAATCGCTTTTGTCACACCCGGAGTAATTAAACGATTAAACAAATCGTATCGAGGTAAGGATAAGGTGACTGATGTTTTGTCGTTTCCATTTATTGACGAAGAAACTTTTGGTGAGGTTTTGGTTTGTTTGTCTCAAGCCAAAAAACAGGCCAGGGAATATCAGCATTCGCTTGAAGAGGAAATAACTATTCTTTTGGTTCATGGTTTGATTCATTTGTTTGGTTATGACCATTTGAAGGAAACTGAAGCAAAAAAAATGTTTCTTTTGCAGCAGAAGATTTTGAAAAATTTAAAAATAAATTGGCAACGGCCGGAAGCCGGTTAAAATTATGGTTCGTGTAAAAGATTTATTGAAAAGTTTTTCTCACGCCTGTCGAGGGGTTAAAACTTTGATAAAAGATGAGCAGAGTTTTCGTCTGCAAATATTGGCCGCTCTAGTCGTCGGAGTTTTTCTGATTATTTTTCCTTTATCGGTTTTTGAGATTATTATAGTTTTGTTACTCGTGGTTTTGGTTCTGGTTCTGGAGATGATCAATAGTATCTTTGAGCGTCTGGTGGATACTTTTAAGCCGCGGATTCATCCAGTGGTTGGTGAAATAAAGGATATTATGGCGGCCACCGTGCTTATTGCCTCACTTTTTGCCGCCGTAATTGGGGTGATAATTTTTCTTCCCCACTTTCTTAACTTGTTAGTCGGCTGAAAAGTCGTTATACTTTGAACGATATGAATGAAGATATAATAGTTGGCTTAGACATTGGTTCTTATGCTGTGCGGGTGGCTGTGGGTCAACCAATAGCTATGGCGACTGGAAATCATCTCGACACTGGCAAGCCGGTTATTCACATAATCGGGGCAGTTGAGGTTCCCTCTGAAGGTGTTAATAAAGGCGGCGTCACCAATATTGAGGATGCTGTTTCTTCGGTTTCCAAAGCCCTCGAACAAGCCGAACGTCTTACAGGTCTGCCAATGAGTCGAGTTTGGGTGGGTATTAATGGCACACACGTTTCTTGTCAGGAAAGCCGTGGGGTGGTCGGGGTTGCTCGTGGTGATAGTGAAATTCGTGAGGACGATGTGGAACGGGCTATCGATGCCGCTCGGACGGTGGCCATGCCAGCCAACAGTGAAATTTTGCATGTCCTGCCACGCAGTTTTACGGTCGATGGTCAGCGGGGAATTAACGACCCGGTTGGCATGACTGGTATCAGACTCGAGGTGGATGCTTTAATTGTTCAAGGCCAAACCTCGCAAATCAAAAATCTTACAAAATGTATTCATCGTACCGGTATTGATATCGAAGACGTGGTTTTATCAATCCTCGCCACTTCTGATGCTGTCATTACCAATAAACAAAAAGAACTTGGCGTCTGTGTCATCAATATCGGCGCTTCCACCACCGGTTTAATTGTTTTTGAAGAAGGTGATGTTTTGTACGCGTCAGTTTTGCCGATCGGTGCCGCTCATATCACGGCCGATATTGCTATCGGTCTGCGAACTTCTATCGAGGTGGCCGAAAAAGCCAAGCTGCGTTATGCCAGTGCTACCCCAGAAGAAATTAATAAAAAGGAAGAAGTTAATTTGGCCGAACTTGGGGCTGAGGAAGAAGAGATTGTCGGTCGGCGTTTTATTGCCGATATTGCTTCGGCTCGGGTTCAGGAAATTTTTGAAAAGGTTGACGAGGAACTTCGCAAAGTCGGTCGTTCCGGCATGTTGCCAGCTGGCGTGGTTTTAACCGGCGGTGGGGCCAAAATGCACGGTATGGTCGAAGCGGCCAAGAAAAATTTACGTCTGCCAGCCTCGCTTGGCACGCCAATCGGCGTCACCTCAGTCGTTGAACGAGTAAACGATCCATCTATGGCCACAGCCATCGGCTTGGTCCTTTGGGGTCACCACCTAACCGCTCAGGTTGACGATGGAAAATTAGGAAAAATTTTCGATAAGGTTAAAGGCTTGAAAGACGTAGCCGGGACAGTTGGTAAGTGGTTTCAGTCGCTGAGGCCGTAAAAATAAATTAGTTTTGAAACAGGGTTAGAAGCCCTGTTTTTTTATTGATTTTTTTCGTCTAGTATGTTACTTTATTTTGTCCTTTGGTGTTCCACCACTGGATTTTCAGAAAGGAGGGAGGGACGTTGTTACCAACAACACTTCAGGGTGTGTGGTCGTATGTCAGAGCGACCATGGAACTATCACCGAAAGGCGACGGTTCATGGTGGACAGAACCCATCCACGGGGGACGTCATGTTCGTCGCGTGCGGGCAGAAGCAATACTGCTCGCTGATTTCCTTGAGGATCGGCGGTTGGGTGAGCTGCTCATCTTGGCTGCGGAGCTTCATGACCTCGGTCGACTGGGTGACTTCGCTTATCCAGAGGTTAAATCGACCGATGTCGATATGGCCGTTGCTGCTGCCAAGACTGATCTAAACAATCTAAAGTTCATCGATCACGCTATACTTTCGGCTGTGCTGTTCTGGCTCATGCCGATCGCTGGCCTGAACGAAGAAGAAAAAGCGGCGGTTTACTTCGCGATTGCAAATCACAGCCAAGGGCTGGTCGGTCTTCAAATCGCCCGGGCCGAAACGCTTGGTGAAAAGTTGCTCGGTCTGCTGGTCATCTGTGACCATGCCGACGCTGGAATAACCAGGACATCTTGGGCCTTAAAGGGTAAACCAACCCTGAGCCGGCACACCATCGCTGATCTTCGTCAGTATCTCAGCGGTGATGGACAGGGATGCTCGATCATTCCGGTGGACAAGATGGGTGACTACAAGAATTCAGACTTGCTCAGTTGCCTTGTCTACAACCATCAAGCCACCTGGCCCATGGTTGAGGCGGTGCGACACATCTTGCCAGAACGGTACCTGGAAGAGGAACTCCTGCCGAGGCAGGCCCAAGTTTTGGTTCTTATTGAGCGTCTCCTGGAACTCCAGGCGACTCAGGAAGCGGCGTAATTCGCAGTTTCTTGAATCACTTCGAACCAGATTCGTTCTTCGAAATCAAAACCACTCGACGCTCGGATCATCTACGGATGATCCATTTTTTTGTTTGAAGAAAAATATTTTAAAATAAATAACCCTCCATAATTCAGAAATTCAATAATTAAATAATTCATTAATTTCCAAGAGTTTATTTGTCCACAGGCCTGCCTTTACAATTGACCCTCTTGAGCTCTAAAGTAGTCCTGAAGAGATTTAAATGACGACAAAAAGTGTTCATCGGTAACTCACTTGAACACAGAACTTTCTCGTTTGGATGCAGAACAAGGAAAGACCTATATTTTTTTGTGAGACGTATGCGAATACGTTGAACGAAAAAATATAGGTCTTGACGAAGTTATGCGCCAAACGAGGAAGTTCTGGAACAACATTTATATGGCACAAGTACAACCGGACATTGAAACCTTCGCTAAAATAAAAGTTTGCGGTATTGGCGGCGGTGGTGGCGCGGCCGTTATTCGCATGATCAGCGACAAAATAAAAGGTGTTGATTTTATTGCTATCAACACTGATGTTCAGGCTCTTCATAATAATCCCGCCCCAACTAAAATTGCCATTGGTAAAAGTATTACCCGCGGTTTGGGAGCTGGTATGAATCCGGAACTTGGTCGTCGTTCGGCCGAGGAAAGTCAGAATGATATTCGTAATGCACTTAATGGTGCGGACATGGTTTTTTTAACTTGTGGTTTGGGCGGCGGAACCGGTACCGGTGCTATTCCCGAGGTTGCTAAATTAGCAAAAGATATTGGTGCTCTTACTGTAGCCGTGGTCACAAAACCATTCTCATTCGAAGGCGCCCAACGCCGTCGAATTGCCGAAGAAGGTTTTGCTGAACTTCTTCAGTATGTTGATACAGTGATTACCATTCCTAATGATCGGGTTTTACAAATTATTGATAAAAAAACTTCGCTCCTCGATGCCTTTAATATCGTCGACGATGTTTTGCGTCAGGGTGTGCAAGGTATTTCAGAACTTATTACTATTCCAGGTCTTATTAACGTCGACTTTGCCGACGTTAGAGCCATCATGGAAAATGCTGGTTCGGCACTTATGGGTATTGGCCGAGCGACTGGTGAAAATCGAGCCGTTGAGGCGGCTAAGCAGGCTATTGCCAGTCCACTCCTCGAGCTCTCGGTTGATGGTGCTAAAGGCATTTTGTTTACCATTACCGGCGGTAAGGATTTGGGTATGCACGAGGTGGCCGAGGCCGCTAAAATTATTACCAGTTCAGCCGATGAAGATGCTAAGGTTATTTTCGGTGCCAACATCGACGAAAGTTTAAATGAAGAGGTTAGAGTTACTGTAGTCGCCACTGGCTTTGATCATCACGATCGTCGTCGTCCAGGTGGTGGGGTAGAGGTTCAATCCCAAGGCACTTGGACACCCAGTTCTTTTTTCTCCCGCCGTGATCGTGAAGAGGAAGAAAAGCATCAAACAAAACCCTCTTCACTCCAACCACCATCAACCAACATGAAACCACGTTTTATCGACGAACAAACTCAATCACGGCCAATTAATGTAAACATGCCGCCACTGCAACAACCGCAACCAAAATTAACCCCAAGACCAATTTCAATTCCACAACCGCAACAGACAACCGAGGAAGAGGAATTGGAGATCCCGGCGTTTATTCGGAAAAAGATGATGTAGGACTTTCACATTTGGCGCATAACTTCGTCAAAGCCTGAATTTTTTGTTCAACGTATAAGGCATACGTCTCACAAAAAATTCAGGTTTTTCCTCGTTCTGCAGCCAAATGAGAAAGTCCTATGAAGTAAAAAAGCCAAAAATTTAAAAAAATGTAAAACGGCGTAGAGACAGGGTAATGCCCTGTCTCTACATTTTTTTTCATAATTTTTTCATCTTTTTTCCACTGTTTTCTTAATCTTTTTTCTGGTATAATTTCTTGGCAGTTACGAATAACGAATTGTGTCACCCACCTTCGCTCGTGACGAGCTACGGATGGGCACGGCGAATCAACGAATGTTGTTTTGAAAATAAAAACCAATTTCGTTGATTCGTAGATTCGTGTCAAAATTCGTGATTCGTAACCCCTACCATATGGAAAACAAACAATCTACAACCCTCATAGTTTTACTAGCCATTACCGTCCTCATCTCCACCTCATTCGGTGTGCTTGGCGGTTTTTTGGCCAATCAATATTTTTCTTTATCAGGTAGATTGTTTTCTGTCTCAGATCAAGTTGATAAAAATATTATCCAAATGATCGAGGAAGAATCTTCGGCCATTAGTGTGGTTGATCGAGTCACGCCGGCTGTGGTGAGCATCGTTATAAAAAAGAAAGCTAAGGACGTTCAAACCAATTCCATGAATCTCTTCTTTTTTGGCCAAGAGGCTCCAGTTGAACCAAAAATTGAAGATCCAGATAAGCTTGTCGAGGTCGGGGCCGGGACTGGTTTTTTTGTTACGAGTGATGGTTATGTCGTAACCAATCGTCATGTGGTAGAAGAGGAAGACGCTTTCTTTACCGTGGTAACTCTTGATGATAAAGAATACGAAGCAAAAGTTGTTGATATTGATCCGTTTTTTGATATTGCGATTTTAAAAATCGAAGGGGCTAATTTTCCAACGGTGGTTTTTGGTGACGCCGACAATTTGGAAGTTGGACAAACAGTTATTGCTATTGGCAATGCTCTTTCTCAATATCAAAACACCGTTACCAAAGGCGTAATTTCGGGCGTTAATCGTCGTCTGGAAACTTATGATAATTTGAGCGGTGGTGAAGTTATTGAAGGCGCTATTCAAACTGACGCCGCTATTAATTTAGGAAATTCCGGTGGTCCGCTTATCAATTTGTTAGGTGAGGTTATTGGTATGAATACAGCTGTTAGTTCTGACGGTCAGGGTTTGGGTTTTGCCATTCCGGTTAATGAGATTAAGCAGGCCATCGAGAGTGTCAAAAAAGACGGGCGAATTATTCGGCCTTGGCTCGGTGTGCGTTTTCTTATGATCAATAAAGAATACGCCGAGGCGGAAAGTTTGCCGGTTGAAGTTGGAGCTTTGATTTCGGCTGATGAGGGCGATGAAGCAATTGTTAAAGATGGCCCGGCCGATAAAGCTGGTTTGAAAACCGGTGACGTTGTGACAAAAGTTGACGGTGAAATTTTAACCGAAGAAAATTCTTTATCAAAAGTCGTTCGTGAACATTTGTCTGGCGACGTTTTGAAACTGACCGTCTTGCGCGGCGAGGAGACGTTGGAATTGTTGGTGACGCTTGAGGAGTATAAGGAGGAGTAATTAGGGAATAAGGGGTTTAAGGGGCGGAAGGGGTTGTAGAGGATTTTATTTGGTGTTGATTAGAGTGATTATTTAGATGATTGGTGAGTTATTAACTATCAAAAAAATAATCACCTTTTTAATCACCTAAAAACCACCCTCCGATAATAACCAACAAAACTCCGACCCAACTTAAAACCCTCTGCAACCCCTTTAACCCCTTCCGTCCCCTTAACCCCAAAAAAACAATATGAAACCACAAAAAAGAACTAAAATAGTTTGCACCATCGGTCCAGCTTCTTCATCAACTGTTAAACTTACCCGATTGATTCGCAGTGGTATGAACGTGGCTCGATTAAATTTGTCGCATGGTGATTATAAAAGTCATCGGGCGACGATTAGAAGTATTCGAGCGGTTGAGAAAAAACTTGGTGAACCGATTGCTATTATTGGTGATCTCCAAGGACCAAAAATTAGAGTTGGTGATTTGCCGGCGGCAGGTTTGAAAATTGTTAAAGGAGAAACAATTGAGGTTCCAGTCACTTATCCGAATCTTTTTCGTGACGTCAAAAAAGGCGATCGGATTTTGCTTGATGATGGAATTATGGATGGCGAGTGTATCGGCGGTAAGTCCGGATTTTTAAAAATTAAAGTTAACGTCGGTGGCACGCTTACTTCTCATAAAGGTTTAAATTTTCCCGACTCAACGCTAAAAATTGAACCACTTACCGAAAAAGACCGTTTAGATGCGGCTTTTTGTGTCCGTGAAGGCGTACATTATGTCGCCATGTCGTTTGTGACTGATCCTAAAGACATTCGCAATCTGCGACGTCTTTTAAAAACAAAAGCCAAAGCCAGTCAACCAATTCCCATGATTATTGCGAAAATCGAAAAGCACGAAGCGGTTCGTCGTTTCGATGAAATTCTCAAAGAAGTCGACGCCGTCATGGTGGCTCGTGGTGATTTAGGAATCGAGATTCCGGCCGAGCAGGTGCCTTTAGTGCAAAAAGAAATAATTGAAAAGTGCCGGACAATTGGTAAGTCAGTTATTGTGGCCACCCAAATGCTCGATTCCATGATCCGAAATCCTCGACCGACGCGGGCCGAGGTTTCCGACGTTGCCAATGCGGTTATTGATCACACCGACGCCGTCATGTTGTCGGGTGAAACCGCAACCGGTAAATACCCGGTCGAGGCCGTCGAGACCATGGCAAAAATTATTATGGAAACCGAGGCCTCACCTTTTGACGATGTTTCGCCAGATGAGGCGGCGGGTTTTGTAAAAGTTATCGAGGATGCTATTGGCGGCGCGGCCAACTTATTGTCTCGTACAGTTAAGGCCAATGCTATTTTAGTAGCTACACTTTCCGGTAGTACTGCGCGATTGGTTAGCCGTTTTAGACCAGAACTACCGATTATTTCCGCCACCGCTTCCGAATTTGTTCGCCATCAATTGTGTTTATCCTGGGCTGTCTCGCCTATCGCCATTCCTAAAACTTTTAATATTGATGATTTGATTGCCAAATCCATTAAAAGATTAAAAAAAGAACATTTGGTTAAACAGGGAGAAAAAATAATCATTTTAGCTGGTCAGCCAGTCGGTAAACGGGTAAATTTTGTGGAGATAAAGGAGATTTGAAATTATTGAATTATTTAATTTCTGAATTATTGAATTAAGGAAGCTCGATTGTTAGGGGTGTCTAAGTATGGAGGTTGAATTTTTAGAATAATAAATTCCATCATTTGTCATTTGACATTCCAATTCACCTGTCATCCTGAGCCAAAGAAGGATCTCGTTTGCCACTCGACGCGAGCGGTTTGTCCTTCCGACCGCGTCCTTCCGTAGCTCGTCACGAGCGAAGGAGGAAGCTCGAGAGAAGGAGAAAGGGTTAATTTTAAAAATGTAAAAGATAATTTTCCATAATTCAATAATTAAATAATTTGAAAATTCAATAATTTCCACCATATGTCCAACTTCATTCTGTGGTTCAAACAAATTAAAATTACTGATGTTGGTTTGGTTGGTGGTAAAAATGCAGCTCTCGGTGAAATGACTCGTCTTGGTCTGCGATCGAGCAAAAAAAACAAAATTAGTTTCCCAGTACCGCCGGGTTTTGCGGTTACAGCCGAAGCTTTTCGGTTTTTTTTAACTGAGGGGAAAATTGCCAAACAAGTTTGGCAAATGGTCGAGTCGATTGATGTTCAGAATACCGAGGTTTTGGCTCGTGAGGGAAAAAAGATTCGTGAGTTGATAATGTCGACACCGATGCCGGATGAATTAACGAAGATGATCATCAAGTCTTACGAAAAATTATCGGCTGAGCTCGGTTCAAAAGCCATCACGGTAGCTGTGCGCTCCTCAGCCACGGCCGAGGATTTGCCCGGCGCTTCTTTTGCTGGCCAGCACGATTCGTATTTAAATATTTCCGGGAAAAATGAAGTCGTCGAAGCAGTTAAAAAATGTTTTGCTTCGCTTTTTACTGATCGGGCCATTTCTTATCGGGTCAATAATAAATTTAAACACCGTTTGGTTTCCATGTCGGTCGGCGTGCAATTTTTAATTCGTTCCGATCGCGCCGCTTCTGGTGTCATGTTTACCATTGATACCGAGTCGGGTTTTGAACGAATAGTTAATATCGATGCTTCTTGGGGTTATGGTGAGGCGATTGTTCAAGGCAAAGCTGTGCCTGATCATTTTTCGGTTTTTAAAAATACTTTGGAAAAACATCGACCAATTTTGGAACGGAAACTTGGCAGTAAGCTTTTGAAGTATGTGATGAAGAAAGATGGCGGTAGCCGGATTGTAGCGACTGAGGCTAAGGAACGCGGCAAGTTTTCTCTTAGTGACGATGAGGTTTTGCAATTGGCCAAGTGGGCAGTCGAGATTGAAAAGGCTTTTGCTAAGCCGATGGATATTGAATGGGCCAAGGACGGTCCAACCGGTCGACTTTTTATTGTTCAAGCTCGGCCCGAGACAGTTCAGGCGCAAAAAAATACCGAGGTCATCGAGGAGTATCGTTTAACTCAGCCAGGAAAAATTATTATTAAAGGCATCGCTGTCGGTTCAAAAATCGGTTCTGGTCGAGCCAGGTTGGTTAAGAGTCCAAAACAGATTGACGCTTTTCAGACCGGCGATGTTTTGGTGGCCAGAATGACTGATCCGGCTTGGGAACCGATTATGAAAAAAGCCGCGGCCATTGTGACCGATGGCGGTGGTCGAACTTCGCATGCAGCCATCGTTAGCCGCGAACTTGGCGTGCCTTGTGTGGTTGGTACAGGCAAGGGAACTCAGATGATTAAAGATAATTCAAAAATTACGGTTTCTTGTGCCGAGGGTGAGGATGGCCGAGTTTATGAGGGCGAGTTATTGTTCAAAATCAAACGAACGAATATTTCTAAAGTGCCAAAGTTGCCGATCAAAATCATGATGAACGTCGGTCAGCCCGATACGGCTTTTGAGTTGTGTCGTATTCCAAACGATGGTGTTGGTTTGGCTCGCGAGGAATTTATTATTGCCAACATGGTTAAGGCTCACCCAATGGCGCTTGTCAGATATCCAAAACTTAAAGACCGAAGTTTGGTGGCCAAGATTGCTAAGTTGACAGTCGGTTATAAAAAACCGACAGATTTTTACATCGAGAAATTAGCCAGTGGTATCGCCAAAATTGCCGCGGCTTTTTATCCGAATGATGTTATCGTTCGTTTTTCTGATTTTAAAACTAATGAGTATGCTTCGCTTTTAGGCGGTGCCGAGTTTGAACCAAAAGAAGAAAATCCCATGATCGGTTGGCGCGGTGCTTCGCGGTATTATGATCCGGATTTTGAGCCAGCTTTTCTTTTGGAGTGCGAAGCTATTCGTCGGGTGCGCGATGAAATGGGTTTGAATAATGTTGTCCCCATGGTGCCATTTTGTCGAACGGTTGAGGAAGGGCAGAAGGTGCTTGCAGTTATGAAAAAAGCTGGTCTGGTGCGTGGAAAAAACAAGCTGAGAGTTTTTGTTATGGTCGAGATTCCTTCGAACATAATTTTAGCTGACGAGTTCGCCGAAATTTTTGACGGTTTCAGTATCGGTTCAAACGACTTAACCCAACTCACCCTCGGCCTTGATCGTGATTCTCCGCGTTTGCACGCCGTGGCCGATGAACGGAATCCGGCGGTGGTCGAACTTATTAAAAAAGTCATCAAAGTCGCTCGCGGGCACAAAATCAAAGTCGGTATTTGCGGCCAGGCCCCATCAGATTATCCCGCCTTCGCCGTCATGTTAATGAAAGCCGGTATCGACAGTTTGTCCCTAAACCCAGACTCAGTTTTACCAACTCGTCTCGCTTTAGCAAAATTGAGACGAAAAAAATAATACAATATTTGTCATCCTGAGCCAGAGAAGGATCTCGTTCACCCTTCCGTAGCCCTAGCGAAGGAGGGCCGCGTGGCTTTGATTTAGAAACGTTTCCCAGTTCCAACCTTAGTCCCTAAAACCATCCCCCACAAAGCCTCTCAAGCCTTTTAAGCCTCTTCTGGCCTCTCCAGCCAAGCCCATCAAGCCCCCTCGGCCATAGCCTACGGGCGAGGCCTGAAGCCCATGTCGCCTCCCAACTCCACCCCAATCCGTGCTATAATCACCAACATATGGCCGACCCCACCTCACAAACTGCCGACGATCGCATAAAAGCGGCCGTTCAAATCACTCAAGAGTTTGAACAGTCAGTGGCGGCGATTAAAAACGAACACGACGATTTGGTCAAAAAAACCATTAAAGCCGGTGAAGCGAAAGCCGCCGATCGGATTCGTGGTTTTATTTCAAAAATTTTTACTTCTAAAACAAATTAATTTTTTTTGTATGGCAGACACACCAATTGCTCCAATAGAAAATGAAGCACCCCCAGCGGTCGAGACAACACCAGCCGCGGTCGAGGCGCCACAAGAATCATCAAAGATTGATTCTTCTTCGGCTATCGAAAAAAAATTTAAAAGTTTGGTGGATCAATACGAAAGAGAGGATCGTCCTGACGCTCGTGATGAAGCGGCTTTGCAAATTATTGAAGATATAAGCGCTCTTACGGATGTGATGTCTGAAGAAATGCAAAAAAAATTTATCGCTTCTCCAACCATGGTTATAGAGGTCCTCAATCGCATAGGTCTTAAAGAAGAGCGTGCGGAGATTTTGGCCCCTCTAGGGGTCGAAATAGGAACTTTAGGAAATCGATTAACCGCGGTTCGTAACCGCACCAAACAAAAATTAAAAGCTTTGCGAAATACTGAAAGAGAAACAAGAGAACGAGAGGAAAGAAAAGCGGATTACGCTGAAAGATTGGGTGAATTAAATGAAACGGCAAAAAAAGCGACAGCTGAAGCGCCTAAACCAGCTGTTGTTCCTGAAGTCGTTCCACCAATTTTAAAAAATCCTGATATGTCATCAACAGAGACATCCGGTCCATTGCCAGAAATTCCGTTGGTTGAAAGAACCAATACTGGTTTTGAAGATATAAAATTGGCGGAACTTAAAAAGATTGCGGCCAATTACGATAAAATTTTGGAAAAATTAGAGAAAGAACGTGTTAAGGCTTATGAAGATCTTGCCAAGATCAAAGCCACAAAGCCGGGTTATAAAGACGCTTTTGATAAGGCAGAGAATATTTATAAACGAGTGCTGAGTTATAGAAAATTAAAAAAAATAGTTGTTGAGGTCATTGGTCGTAAGGCGGGAACTGAAACAGAAGAACCGGTAGCCGTAGTTGTTGCAAATGTGGCTGAAACAGCTGAACCGATTGTTGCGGCCGGTTCTGATATAACACCCGTGTCAGAGACTAAAACCGAAGTTGCAGAAAAATTTACTGCCGAAACAATGTTGACTTTTCTCAAGGCTTTTGGTTTACCAAAAACTGAATATATTAGGAAGGATAAAGAAGAGTCTGAACGGCTGGTTGCCAAAAATTTTAATGAATATAAAAATGTTTTTCAATATGTTATTGAAAATTGGAACAGAATTGAACCTGGTTTAAGACCACCAATGCTTATTGTTGACGGAAAAGGTAATGAAATAAAAACCTTTACCAAATTTGTTGAAGCCATGACTACGGCCACTCCAAAGGAACGAGCAAAAATTAAAAATTCTTACATTGAGTTTGTCTCAGTCGTTGGCAGTAGTGATGGCGGGGCAATCGGCTCGCTGGCCGGAGTAGAACTTTCTGGACGCGGTATTTCATCAGGGGTAAACGTGGAAGGTGTTTTTACGAATTATAAGACCGTGGCAAAGGCCGGGCTTACCAGAAGATCTTCGGTTGTTCCAGGTACAACTTCAGCTGTTCGGCCAGTTGAAACGGTTCGAGTAGCACCAGTTGCCCCAGTTGTTGAGGTTGTTCCACCTGCTCCGACTCGCGAAGAATTGGTTAAACCTTCTGTTGTTACAGCTACTGTGGAAACCACTCCGCCTGTTCCAGAAAAAATGATTCCCGGTAGATGGTCTGGTCTTTTGGAAAAAGGTGGTCGGCGAGTCGAGAATGTTTCGACAGCGGTTGAAAAAGCTCTTCAAGAACTACCGGCTCTCGGTCGTTTAGAATTCGGCACGCAGTCCGATGGCAATTCTTTGATTGTGGAAAAAACAGCGGATGGTAAATATAAATTGACCGGCATCGAAGGCGGGAAACTGGTAGAAAAAGGTAAAGCAGAAAAACTTGTTTTTAAACCAGAACCAAGCGGTTCGTTTTTTGGTCTTACTTGGGCAGGCGGGGAATATCTGAATATTAGAGAATATCGAAGTTTGGCAGCTGAGGTGGTAAAGCCTGTCGTGGCCGGCGCTGAAGCATCTAAACCGGTTGGTGATATCAGTTCAAGTAAAGGAGATGGACCAGAAAAAGTTGTTGGATCGCCGGAAGCCGCTGGAGTTGAGAGTTTATTGGATTTAGATCTTTTGAAGAGCATACAAAAAAGATGTTTTGCAAAACATGAGGGCAAATATCCGAATTCCTTGTACGGTATAAATTTTGAATTAAATGAGCGTGAAACGGAAGAAATTGCTAAGTTAATAAAAGAAGGAAGGGCGGTTTTTGAAAAACTGACACAATCTGAACCACTATGGATTAAATTTAAAACAGCGCTTGAAGAACGCAGGGGTAGGGTGGGTCCATTGGCAGAATCTTCATCAATTATTTCTGACCCCGAGGTACATGATGTTGTTAGGTTTCGCATTAAAGGAGATATCCTCGCTTTAAGGGTACCACCACAAATTCGAGATCTTTACGATTTTGAAGATGTAATTATTTCCATAGAGGGATCTTTGAGAGATTATAAATCCGGTGTTGCAAAAGCTCGGGCCGCTTCATACCTTGGAAAAGACCTGGAAGCACTTTATTTGTTTATCAGAGACGCCTCGTCGTCTGTTGAAACGCCGGTTACTGCTCCACCAATTGTCGAAACCCCTGCAGCCTCATCTCCACCAGAAAAACCAGCCGACTCAACCGTGCCGGCCGAACCGGCCGGGTTGGTCGAAACAGCCAGGGATGAAAAAGAACGAATGAGAGACGAATACAGTAAACTCAGCGATTTAGATTTAAGAAAGGTTGATTTTGATTTGGTTTTAGATCGGGAAAAAGATGAAGAAAATCCAGAATTAAAATTAAGGTTAGCTATCATCAAAGCGATTAAGGAGGAAAAAATAAAGGCGTCGGTTGAAATTTTTACAGAAAAACACAGGGGCAAATTGGTTTCTGATTTGGAATCAAGACGTGACGAATTAGGAAAAAGACGACTTGAACTGAAGTCGGCTTTGCAAAATTCTCGTAAAACAGAACCTCGAATCGCAGCCAGGGAAACCGAGGCTCAAATAATGTTGGATTTGAGTGAATGCGGTGCCGAAGAACAGGCAATTGAAAATTTGCTGAACATTCCAGAAGCAGAGTCACCCGTTGGTTCGTCGACTGAACCTGCTTCGGGGTCTGAAGCCGAAACCGGAGCTGCTGAGACTGCCACAGATGAGGTGGCAATACTTGCAGAATATAAAAAAAATAGTATTTTGAGTTTGCAAAATATTTCTCCTATTTTGGGAGCGTCTTTAGAAGAACATCCAGACGACGCTGAATTAATATTAAGAAAAAAAGTTCTTGATCAGGTTTTAAAAGAAAAACTTGAGGCGGTTCAAAAATTTTTAACTGAACATAAAGACGATTCGCTTTCAGATTTGAAAAGACGTTTGGAGGAGTTGACTGAAGCGAAAGGTAGAGTAGAACAAGGTTTATTAAAAGCTCTGGCGGCAGGCAACGAAATAACTGCTGGAATAATAAAAGGTCTTTTAGCTGAACATGATGTAGAAATAACCGCGATTAAAACCTTACTTGATCAAAAAAGATCGGCCGAAACCGCACCTGCAGCACCAGAAGTCGCCATAGACGAGGCGGCAATCTTGGCAGAATACAGAAAAGAAAGAGGTTCGACTTTGCAAAGACTTTCTTTTGAGTTGGACGCGGCTTTGAAAGGAGATCTGGATAACAAAGAGTTAGAAAAAAGACGAAAAGTTCTTGATCAGGTTTTAGAGGAAAAGTTTAATGACTTGATTGAGAGTTTCATGAAAGATTATGAAGGCGAGCCAGTTTCTAGTTTGGAAAATAGAGCCGCCGCTTTAAGAAAAGAATTTAGCCGGTTGAAAAACGAATTAAGATTGGCCAGAGAAGCAGGCAGGCCGATTGGTGAAATAAAGCTAGCTTTAACCAGCTGTGATGGTGAATTGGGTGCCGTGAATATTTTATTAGCCCAACAGCCGGTCGAAGCTGTCCCTGTCGCTTCAACGACGACCGAGATTCCCACCGAAGCCCAACCAGATGAAGCTGAAAAACCACCGGTCGTTGAAACGCCGATTGATTTAAATTCTTCAATCAACGAGTTGTCTTCTCGACTTGAAACGTTAAGAGCCAAAGAAGCCGAAGAGCCTGGTATGGAGCCTAGTGAAGAAAGTGCTTCAATCCAACAAGAATTAGACAGAAGATATCAAGATTTTGTTCGGACACTAACCGAAAAAATGAAAGATTTTCCGTCTGAAAAATTAGAAGAAAAAGTTGCAAGATTAAGCAGTGAAGAAGAAAGATTGGTTGAAAGTAACACAAATCCACAACGTCTGATGAAAGTTCGAGCTGAAATTCAAGCAGCACAGGATTTGTTGGTGTTGATAGAGGCTGAAGGAGCCACTTCATCAGCCGCCGAGGTTTCTGATACCCCGTCGTCTGAAACGGCTCCAGTCGAAGCCGCCTCACCAGTCGAGGCCCCAACCGAAACCGAAGCACCTCCAGTAAATCCAGCGATCGTATCGCCAGCCGGGCCAGCTAGATTTGATGAGATAACAGGAGAAAAAAGATTGGAAGATATGGATGCTGACGAGTTGCGAAAAAAAGCTATTTCATTAGAAAGCCAGAAAGGAAGATTGACAGCAAAATTACTAAAAACAGTAAAAACAAATAAAAAAGAAAGACTTTCAGAACAAATCGTTGAGTTAGACCAACAACTGGAACAAGTTAATCAACGACTTGCTTCCATATAAAAACAAAAACCACCAATTTAATCCAACCAAAAAATCCCCCGCCACGCCACTCCGTAGCTCGCCACGAGCGACCTGTCCTTCCGAAGCCCGAGCGAAGGAGGAAGGGTGGTTCAACCCCTCGAAGACCCTGAGCCAGGTCGAAGGGTTCACCTCTCCCAAGCAATCGTTGGGGATATTCACTCTTGCCTAAATTCGTCCCTTTTGTTAATATAATTGCCGTCGGAACAAACGCGGATTGGTGGTGTAGCCCGGTTAACACGTCTCCCTGTCACGGAGAAGATCAAGGGTTCAAATCCCTTCCAGTCCGCCATCCCCCTTCGCCTCGTTGGACGAGGCTACGGTAGGGATGGCCCCAACGTAGCTCGTCGCGAGCGAAGTGGGCCGCAAAATTATGTGGTTTGTTTACGTCTTACAAAGCGAATTAGATAAACGTTATTATTACGGTTTTACTGAAATAGATCCATCGGAACGATTAAAAGAACACAACGACGGAAAATCTTTGTACACTAAAAAATTCAGGCCTTGGAAAATTGTCTGGTATGCTGCTTTTTCTTCAAAGAAAAAAGCTCAGGAATTTGAAGCTTATTTGAAAGGTAATTCTGGTTACGCTTTTTCGAGAAAACGATTAATTTAGTCTAGAATGAAAATTAGGAAGTAATAAAAATCTATCACAAAAACCCCTTTTTGTCCAGACTAAAATCCGGACAGCGTACGACATATCGGTTGCTAAAAACACCATTTCACCGCTTTGTTAAGCCTTAATTCGCGTGTTATACTCTATAAAAAAGGTTTAATAACCTGTGAATAAAAAAGTGTGTATGTTTAAAAAATAGAAAATGTCCGTCTTGCGGTTCCATTGAGACAAAAAAGAACGGTTCAAGATTGCTTGTCATTAATGGTCAAAAAAATTCCAAACAAAGATTTGTTTGTTTGAAATGTTCCAACAGTTGGTCAA
>JAZDHJ010000058.1:0-44083 GCA_043805995.1 Candidatus Uhrbacteria bacterium | reverse complement strand
ACATAGTGAAATCTTACCAGAGCGTATCTCATAAGCCACCGGTCAGAATTTTACTATGTTTTTTGTTTTTCTGCGTTAAGGTCAAACCTTTTGAGTCCACTGGTCAAACCAGTGGTTTACCGGGTGGGGTGGACAATTAATGTCGGAAAAAAAGACAGATTTTGCGCCATATTTTGCCATTATAATTCCTTGCGTTCCTGGACCACAGCCAACATCGACCACGTCTTTTTGAAAATACAATTCTTGGTGTTTATATAAAAATTTTGCAAGATGCATGGCGGTGGTAATAATATCTGAGCCAAAAACACCTCGTTCAATCAATAATTCAAGAAAGCTGTACGAATCTTCGCTTAAAATTATTTTTTTTATGTCAGAATTTCTTTTAAAAGCTTGCAACTGTCTTAATACAAGAGTTTTTTGTTCTTTTGTAAACGCCATAACAAAGGAGATCTAGATTATTTTTTAAAGAAATTTTACAATTTTAACCATATACAGTCGTCGCTTCGTCAAAAACTTTTTAGTAACGTAAGGCGTCTTCAGCCATTTTTGTGGCAACTTCACCCTCGAAATTATAAAGCTTAACATAGGTTTGCGAAGACGGATTAGTATTTTGTGGGGTTATGACGATGAAATTCATGGTTGTCAGATTTGGATTGTGATCAATCCAGGTTCCCGAGTTAGCATAGATTGATTTTTGCCCGTTATAATTATTAGACGAACTAATTTTTGCCACATGGCTATGGCCAAAAACGACGATTCTTTTATCAGAATCAGGGTTCAGAAAATACTGTACCGCGGCCTGATTATCAGTCTCCTCGGCCGAAGAGGCCTTGGCGATCGCTTGAACTACAGGAATATTAACAGGTACATGATTAAGAATTTGTCTTTGGTCCCAAGTATCTTGAATTCCCTTATAGAGATTCACGTCTATTTTTCCACCAGCTATTTTTTGATAAGGTAGCAAATCATTAACTGAATACGTCTCGGTGAAGCCATCAACGTTTGTTACAATAATTTCTTCATCAAACTTTTCCTTTATTGGCAGATAATTGATCGCCCAGGCCCAAAGTTTCCAATAGGAGAATAACGAACTTTGACTAACATCGTCAGAATTGTTAGGAGTAACAATCGGCATAGTATCGCCTGGTGTTTGAGTTTTTTGTAGCAGATGGAGGGCGGCAATTCTTGTAAAAAAGTATCCTGGAGGCATGATAGTCCCTGGCGCAACAGCTTGGTTGGAAATCGGATCTGGCGCACAGAAAAAATTATAACGATGACCGTGCTCAATGGCTATTTCAGGATAATCGGCTGGCGAGTAGGTGCCTAATCCTTGTTCCTCATCGCGGGCCTGATTTATTCCCGGCAGAATAAGATCAATATTTTCCGCAGTTATTGTCAGATCGTGATTTCCGGGAACATAGGTGACTAAAATTTCTCCGGCTTGAATTATATTATTAAAAGTCTCAATTACATCTTTGTTGGTTGTCGCAATCCGCTGGACAAAATCGCGTTGATCTTTTCCGGCATAAGTATCTACTGTTGCTGGCACATACCACTCGTCAAGCAAATCTCCAGCGATCACCAGTTCTTTAATGTTTGGCGACACACTTATTTGTTCGAGTAGCTTTTGGAGAGAAGAACGATTTTTGTTGCACTCGGCATAGGCGATGTCGGCACCAAGATGAAGGTCACTCAGAACGACAATCATGTTCCGTTCGTTTCCGCCATTTGTGAAGGGGCTAGTTGGCTTAAATTTATTGTACGCAACAAAAGCAATAAAAAACACCGCGATAACCATGACTATCGTACTTAGAATTCTAATTGAGTTTTTTATTGTTTTTTTCATAGTGCAAATCTGTTAAATAAATTTAAAATCGAATTCCTTATTAATATTTTTAGTATTTTCTATTAAGCTCTCGGGGATCGCAAAATTTTGAGGGGCTTAGTTTTTAAATGTATATAACGTATCGACATATTTGATATTTTACAGAGCCTAGCAAAACAAGATATGAACGAATACTCTTGGAAGATTTGTAACCAGATATATCGTGTTAAACGACAGTTAAATTTTAGCCTTTTCCATCATACCTAATAAATCTTGTTTTGAAATATTTGGATCTTTTGCATAACCGGGGTGATCTGTCATTAAGAAAGTTCTAATTTGGTCATCGTTTCCATTTTCAATTTTATCTAACCATTTCATTGTAAATCCCAAAATTTTCTGTTCTAAGATCACCTTCTCCTCATATTGTTCGGTAGTCAATTCGCTCGGTGCTTCCTCGTATGAGACGGAAAAAATATCTTTTCCGAGTATTTTAGAAAAAATGTATTTTGTTCGTTCAATATGAAAATCGGAAGTTACCACAACAATATTTTTCCAATTTTTATCTAAAAGTATTTGTTTTGTGTAATAAGCGTTGCCAATTGTATCAGTAGATTTTTCTTCAAGAAAGATTTTTTCTTTGTCGATTCCAAGGGCAACAAGATAATCTTTCATTATTTGAGCTTCGGTAGTAGGTGGTGTGTAATCCAATAAAAAACTATAACGACCAGAAATAATAATTTTGTCTGCTACACCAGCCTTAAATAATTCAAATCCTTTGTCTGCTCGAAATTTTGGAATATCTGGCAATGAACCTTCTTTGGTTATTCCCCCGGCAAGAATTATAATTGCGTTCTTTTTATTCATATGGGTAAAACGTCTCAAGGGGCCAAAAATTATTTTCACTTAATCGTATCCAGATATGAGATGTTGCGATAACAACATGGATAGAACGAAGTGGAGCCTCACATCTGTTATGCGAAGGACGTGGTGCGCGGCCTGAGTAGAACAGCGACGATAGACGCGGCGATTAGGCAAAAGCGCCACGTCTTTTGCCTACGTTTCCGGATATCTGAAGCGCGAAGCATTTGGGTGTAGCGAAGCGGAACCAGATATGCCGTGTTGTACGATGTAATGAAAAGTTTTAATTTTGCGATAGCAAAATATATTCGCAATTTTATTTTTTTATCTATAACCACTTTTGTTTTTATAGATCCAGAAAGAGTATGCCGACTTAGCATTCTCAATATACTTAGCTAATCCTCTACATACCCCCATCATTTTAGGGAAAAATCGCTCTGTGTATGCGCGAGAAGAAAAAAGTATACGAGCTTCTGGATGAAATGGCAGATTTGGGATTGCTTGTTCCATTGAATCGCCAGCATGTTCCCAAACATTTGTTAAGTTTGCAAAAGTGATTTCTGAGTTATCTTTAGTTAATGCTTCTGTGAGACTTCTTAAAACATCAGCATTTCTTAAATCAAGAGCGCCCATTATTAATTTCTTTCGTGCGAGAGTTTCTTTGCATTTTTGAAATCTATCCTCGCTACTTAGAAAATGTCTTTCTCCCAAATCTGCCATTTCTCTTTCTAATCCTTCTCTATAGCTTTCTGAATAAAGTGGATTTTGCTGATCGTATACTTTTTTCTTATATTCATCAATTGAGCCAGATTCAGCTAGTGCCCTTTGCGTAAACTGAGTCCATTGGTGAATAAATGGATTATAGTCGCTCATTATAATTACATCGGCTGGAATTTCTGGAAGCGAAGAAAGAATTGCGCCATTTCCCACAACAATTCCTACCCTTGTTTTTTCGCTCTCAACATCACCATCACTAATTTTTCGAAGAATATTACCATACCCTTCATCGTTTTTATGAACATGTCCGGTTGGCTTACTTTCAAAACCTTGATTAGTCGCTTCCAGAAATTCACTAATATGGGATAGTGGTTTATTCTCTGGGGTTTCTGGTTGAAAATTTTGTGTTTCAGATCTTTTGTTCATAGATAGAATTAAAAAAATAAAATTGCGAATATAAATTTCTGAAAGAAATTTAAAAACTTTTCATTATTTCGTACAACGTATCGCGATATCTGACGTTTCGTAGAAATGTGGCTTTAGCCTTTACGGATATCGCGTGTTAGGCGAGGCTTTAGCCCCTGAGTTTTGCCCAATAATTATTTTTTGATTTTTTTGATTACTTTTTCTATTATTTTTTGTACATCTTTGTCAGGAACGTATTTAAAACTGAAACGAATATTTAGCAAGTCAACAACGTTTTCATATGTTCTAGCTAACAATTTTAATGCGTAATATAACTCACGTTTTCCTTGTTGGTCTTTAGCGTGTCGCTGAAAACCACGAATGAGGTCATAGATAACATGGGCTTCGCAAATTGGCAGATGGCTATCTTCGTTTATAGGCACATACGCTGAAATGGTTTTTTTATTTTTTAAAACCGCACCAACAAATCTGTGCATACCATCAAAGACTCGATAAAGACCATTTTCGTCCGGACCGCGCATTAAAATAGGCTCATCCCCGAACGAGGCCTCTTTTAAAAATCTTTTCTTGATTTCCAAATTATTTTTGGTTAATGCCTGAAATTTTTCTACGCTTTTTTCGCACTGATCGATAAGAATTTTATTCCAGCTTGGATTGGTGCCAGTAAACAAAACTTTATTTATTGGAACACTTTTTAATTTGTATTTAATTTGAGGATTAGAAATAAAATCACCAATCCAATTTAGTCGTATCCCAGCATTAACCAAAATTCTTCCTCTTGAATCAAGGAAAGATTCACTTTTTGTATCCTCGTGGGAAGCTAGAACTTCAATATATTTTTCAAATTTGGTCATATCTAAAAAATCAAAAAATAATTATTGGACAAAATTTCGCCTAACTCGTTTCTATCCGAATTAATTTCTTAATAGAAACGAGTTTGGGAATGAAATGCGAAGTGTGTTATACTTCTAACTAAGAATAATTGTATCACTTTTTGCTCCTTATGCAAGATTTTTTAGATAAAGTTAAGACCGAATTGCGGTATCGAAACTACAGTTCGAATACTTTGGATAGTTATTTGGGTTGTCTAAAAGATTTTTTTGGTTTTCTCAAGACTAATTTTGATAAATTCGATGAATTTAAGGTTAAGGAATACTTGATTGGTCTAAAAGATCGCGGTTTATCCGGACAAACTATGAATGTTCACCTGAACGCTATCAAATTTTTTTACGAAAATATTGTCAGAGTGCCTTTCAAACTAAACCTGAAGTTCTCCAAAAAACCTAACCGTCTGCCGGTGGTTTTGTCGCGTGAGGAAATTGAGCAAATAATCAATTCGATTGGTAATGAAAAACACCAACTGATGATTTCTTTGTCTTATGGTGCCGGTTTAAGAGTTTCCGAGACCGTAAAACTCCGGATTAAAGACCTTGATTTACCGAATCTCCAACTCAATATTCGACAATCAAAAGGTGCCAAAGACCGAATTACTGTTATGCCGGAAAAATTGAAAAATAAAATTCTTCAATTTATGGCCGGTAAGGAGGCAAATGATTTCCTGTTTGCCAGTGAACGAGGCGGTCGATTGACCGAAAGAACGGCACAAATTATTTTTGAACGAGCTCTAAAAATCACTGGTATAAAAAAAGACGCAACCTTTCATTCTCTACGTCACAGTTTTGCTACCCATTTATTAGAAAACGGCGTTGATGTAAGATATGTCCAAGAATTGCTCGGCCACCAAAATATTCGCACTACGCAAATTTACACCCACTTAACCAATCCGGCTTTAAAAAACATTAAGAGCCCGTTGTAAAAGACACCTTGACAATTTGTCCTGAAGGATTTATTCTAAATATAGAAAAAGGCTCTCGGCCCGTAGTTCATACACTACAATTAGCGGAGGTCCTTTTTCTTTTATTTATCCTTAGGAAAAATCGAAACTAGCCATTTTTGACCGGTTCTTTTTTCCTCTTTTATCTGCACAAAGAATTGTTCACTTTCTGCGCTGACACCAGCAAATCGGTGTAAAATTTCTCCTTTTTTGTTAGGGTTTTCTTTTGAGATTGGGTCTAGGTGAGCTTTTTGTATCAATTCTATACCGCAAGCAAAAAATTTCATTCTTCTTGATTGATCCCAAAAGTTCTTTTCAAACAAATGATTCCAAAAAAGTTCAAGAAAAATTTTCTGTTTTTTAAAATAAGCGGATTTGACATATGGTCGCCGTTTAGTTTTTTTAATAATTTGTTTATAAAAACTCTTTGTTTTTTCCTTTATTTCATGATAATCGGAGCCGGAAAATTTTTTTGCTTTTGTTTTGTAAACTTTCATAAAAACATTTTAAATGATATCATCAAAATCAACTTATGAAAATTATTTTTCTAGGCACCCCAGATCTCGCCGTTCCCTTCCTCGAAGCTCTAACCAACGAGCCTGATTTTGAAGTTCAAGCCGTCATCACCCAACCCGACCGCCCAGTCGGCCGTAAACAAATTTTGACTCCATCGCCGGTAAAAGAACTGGCTTTGGCCAAGGGGATAACTGTTTTCCAGCCCGAAAATTTAAAAAAAGACTCCATCACTCCACCACTCCACGACTCCATCACTTCCGCCGATATCGCCATCGTGGTTGCTTATGGCATTATAATTCCTCAAACCGTTCTAAATCTTCCCCGACTCGGTTTTGTAAACGTCCACCCTTCCCTTTTACCAAAATATCGTGGACCAACACCGATTCAATCGGCGATTGCGAATGGTGATAAGGAGACTGGCGTCTCAATCATGCTTCTCGACAAAGGCATGGATACTGGACCGCTTCTGACTCAAGAGAAAATTATTTTGGCGACGGATGAGACTCAAGTTTCGCTAACTGAAAAAATAAAACAACTTGGACCAGCCTTGCTGATCGAAACTATTAAAAAATACGTGGCTGGAGAAATCGAACCCCGCCCGCAGGACGATTCTCAGGCCGTCGTTTGTAAAATGCTGTCTCGAGATTCAGGTAAAATCGATTGGTCGGAACCGGCGGAAAGGATCGAACAGAAAATTCGAGCTTATTTTCCTTGGCCGGGTACTTGGACGGAGTTTGCTCATAATGGAAAAAATATTCGAGTTAAGATTTTAGAGGCGAAGTTAAATAATGGCTCGCTTGAAGTTCTAGAAGTTCAACCAGAAGGCGGAGCTGTTATGCCTTACGAGGCTTTTATGCGTGGTTATGGAAAACTCAATTAAAAAAATTAAAACCTCGACACTCAATACCGTCTTACGGATTATCTTTTGTTTACAGTGCGTCATTTATCCGATAATTATCTATTTTCATATTCTCGGCTGGTTGGGTGATAAAAATGTCATTGGTGTCAATTCTTTTTTTCTTTCCATACTTTTTATCCTGTTCATGCAGGTTTTGTTTTTCCATTTTTTACCAAAAAGTAACGGGAAAATGTTGGTCATGTTATTTTCGCCATGGTTGTTCCTTTTACTAAAATTTATCATGGCCAAAGATTTTCTTTGGTCAGAGTACATTTTGGATGCCGCCTTTCTTTACACCTCGACGATCATGATCGGTTTTTTGTTGGTTTTGTTTTATGTTTCTTTGATGGCGATTTTAAATAAAAAATACGAATTTATTTTTGTCGCTTTAATCGAATTTATTTTTTTTACCCTGCCCTTCATTTACATTTTTTACTATTATCTAAAAATTCATCTTGGCGACAGCGGTTGGCAAGACTGGTTGGCTTACACTTTTTATTTGGGCGGCTCGGTGAGTGCGGTGATCGTTTACGGAAAAATCATGCTTCAAGGTTCGATTGCCAAAGACTTAATGAAAAACTTTGGCCAGAGCGATTTGGAGATTAGATAAAAAAAATAAACCACCCGTCCACTTCCACCCCAATTAACCCTTTGGCTTGCGCTTGAGCCAGAATGTTATGAATGTAGGAATGTAGACTATTTTGCTTTATTCTTCTCCAAGAAGAATAAAGCAAAGTCGATTTGCCTAAGCTGCGAACAAAGAGAAATACGTACACCGCAGCGACAGACAAAGGGTCCATTGATAAAGGCTCTTTCTTTTCGCTAGTTTTCTTTGAGCCTAGCAAAGAAAAGTGGCTAGGGGTCTTGGGGGCAAAGCCCCCGGCAATGTCCAAATCCTTTTTATAAAAAAATTAAAAAATACGCAGGGTTTTTTCCTGCGTATTTTTTTTAGTTATTTTGTTTGGTTACCGGCGCGACTAAACTTTGGGGTAGCTGTCTAGTTTTTTCTAAAAAAGATTTTTCAGATGAGAGTGCAGGGATTATTTTTTTCTTTGAATCGAGAAAGGGCAAGATGAATAAAATGAAACCCAGACCAATTGGATGGTTCAAATATGGCGAAAAAATATGGGTGACAAAGAGCATGACTAAAGCTGAGGTCAAACCGATAGTTAACCAAGTTTGGCGTTCTCGGTCGGTTATCAGACCCTTCAGCAAGACGCCAAACAGCCACAGGAAGGCGAGCGGTCCCAAGATACCCATCTTTAGCCACAACTCCAACCAACCCCACTCCAAAGCCGAAGTTCGCCACAGACCATCAGGATAAATGGCCAGAACTCGAGGATCATCGGTTTTAAAAGCTACCTCTTCGCCGAAACCAGAACCGATGATTGGACTGACTACAATCTCTTTCCAAAGTTCCGGTAAGAGATTCCAGCGACTAGAAATAGCTGCATCGCCAAGATCGGTTGTGCGCGACGAGAGCAGTAACGAAAACTCGCTGAATGAGCCGGTTTTGTAAGGTAGAGGAAAAAGGATGATTAGAACGATAAAAATTATTCCGACGATTCCGGAGGCGGCGGATAGTCCGATGGCTGAGCCGGCTTTTTTTAATTTTGGTTTGATCAAAATAAATATCAGTAGAATCAAGACAGCTATCCCCGCCAGCATACCAACCCAAAAACTTCGCGAGAGACTGATGATAATTGTTGAAGCAACTGGAATCAAGCCGAGTCCGAGCCAAAGCCTGGTTTTATTATTTATTTCTTTTAACCACATGAACGGAGCCAACAGGAAAGCCAAGACTACGACTGAAAATTGCGCCTGAAGAAAAACTCGAAAAATTCCGGCCGTCATTTTTGTCAGTTCGCCGGTTCTGGTGTCGCGAATAAAAGTATAAGTTTGACTCAACAGCCAACCAGGAAAATGTGTGAACTCGTAAAGAAGTCCGAGACTTAAAATAATCACCCAAGTCGCACTGGCCGCAAAAACCTGAAGCAAATCTCGACGTCTGAGCGCAGTCCATTCGACAGAGAGAATCGGAAATAAATAAGCCAGATAAAAATAAGCATTACCATCATCAAAAGCTGCCATGACACCGTTTTCTTTGAGACCGATAATGAGACCGATGGCCACGGCGACAAACAATGGTAAAAATGGCCACCAACGAGAATCTTTTAATGGCAACTTTATTTTTCTGGCGATAACTAAAATCAGCCAACCAAGCATCACGGCCAAAAAAACCGTCATCCGTAACGAAAGTGGAAAACCAAAAACCGAAGTTTCAATTAAATGCCCATGCGAGTTAGCAAAGAGCCCAGCAAAAGCCGCAAACAAACCAAACTCGAAGCGCCAGATAGTCAAAGCTAAAACACCAAGTCCAATAACCGCCAGAGCGAACGGTTCGCCCACATTATGAAAAATTCCGATGGCCAACAAAAAACAGGCGGCCAACGCACCAAGTGTGACAAAAAATGTTTTTCCTAACCATTGTTCTTTTATCATAAATAAAATTAAAAAATAATCTCCTTGCCCCTAACGCCCTATAACGCCCGTCAACGCCCAAAAACCAACCCCCCTTTAACCACTCCTACTCCAACCCATGCTTCTTAAAAATAATCTCCTTCGCCTCATCGTACTTCCGAACTGAAGCTGGTTTCCAACCAAGATATTTCCAGGGAATCCGATAAAAAATCTTTGGTCGCCATTTGGAAATATTTATTCGGCCACGGGCGTCAAGAACATGAAAAAGTTCCTCGTCGACAAAAATTCCAATGTGGCCCTCTTGCATCATGGTTAACCAAAGATCCCAATCTTGAAAACGTTTAATACCCGGATCAAAACCGGGAAAATGTTCGCGACGAATGAGGGCCGAGGTGTGAACGAAATTGAGACGTTTGATGCGGCCGACATCGAACGGAAAACTGGAAAACGCCTTCCAGCCGAATTTGAAACCGCTGTAGGCATAACTGGCTTCTGGATGTTCTTCGAGAATTTTATAAAGTTTTTCCAACATCTCGGGTTGCATAATCACATCAGCATCGCAGAAAATTACCAGATCGCCGTTTGATTTCTCGAAACCGAGATTACGAGTCGGATTCGGATTTCCGTCATCATTTTTTTTGTTAACCAAAGTTATTCTATCAGCGTAAGGCTTGAGTATCTCCAAAGTGTTATCCGTCGAACCATCATTAACCACAATAATCTCGTCCGGTTTGCGAGTTTGTTTTAGAACGCTATCAAGACACTGCGAAATAGTTTTAGCGTGCTGATAAGTTGGGATGATGACGGAGATAGTTTTCATAAGGGTTACGAATCACGAATTTTGACACGAATCAACGAATTTGGAATGGGTGAGAATGCAGGTTGTAAGTTTAGTTTAGAATAGATAAAAAATTATATTTTATTTTTTCTGTCATTCTGAACCCTCGTGAAGAATCTCGCCTCGTGACTTTAAATTTTAAAAAAACATTTTTAAGTCACGAGGCGAGATCCCTCTTTGGCTCGGGATGACAGGCGGGAAAAATCAACACCTTCGGTTTTTATTATTTTAAACTTAGAATTATTTTTTTCCAACTCAATTATAGCTCCATTGTCAATTTTCTTTATTTCTCCGAGTTTTAAGACATCTCGAAGTATACAACGAATGGGGCCGCCGTGGGTAATTATGGCTATGGTTTGATAATCATTATCGGTTATCTTCAAAAAACCTTCTGTAATTCTGTTTTTAAAATGAGAAAAAGTTTCGACACCTTCTACCCCGACTTCTTGATCAGATACCATTTCACCAAGCCGGCGATATTCTTCTTCCGGATAATCTTTACTCAAATTTTGAAAAGCTCCATAAATATCTCGCTCATTTAAATCTTTAGAGATAATTACTTCACCTTTCAAAATCTTTTTTAAAACTTCCGATGTTTCTAAAGCGCGAACTTTTGAACTGGAAAAAATAACCTGAATATTATTGTCCAAAAGTTTTTCGGCGATTATTTTGGCTTCGTCTAAGCCTTTATCAGTTAAGCGGTCATCATAATCTCCATCGTATTTTTCTTTTACGTCGGAAACACTTTCGCCATGCCTTATAAGATAAATTTTCACAGAATTTCTAGTTTATTATTTTATCCACTTTGTTCGTTTTTGATCCCTTGACACAATGCCTAATTATGGTATTATTTTTTTGAAAAAGGCTTTCGGCCGTGGTTTATATTACCACACTTAGCGGAAGGTCTTTTTTAATTATTTTATTGTCTTTAATTCTTCTATTTTTTGTTTCAAACACTCCTCAGGATTTTCTATTCCCAATTCTTGCATAACAGAAAAAACCGAAAGCAAAATTGCCCCGACCCGTGGTTGTGTTTTTTCTGTCTGTTTATTGACTACGGCTTGCCATAATTTTGTTGTTGATTCGTGTAAAGCAAGAATAGCCGAGTCGACGTCGTGTTCGGCGGAAGAATGGGTCAAGACCTCATCTTTTATTTTTTTATATGTTTCGTTTAAAGTCATAATTTTTGCAAAAAATTTCCATACCTTTTTTACCAACCCAATATTTAAACTTTAAAATTTCAAAACCGTGTCGGATAAGCAAATTTTTAAAAGATTTTTCAGTTAAACGCTTTTTAAGTAAACTATCATTTCCAGAATCAAAAGCTTCGTAATCCTCTTTTTTGTCACTAACAACCGAGGTGATGTATAAAATACCGTCTTTTTTAAGCAGAGTTTTAAGCTTAGCCAAAAATTTATCTTGTTTTTTTACTGATATGTGATGGAAAACACGGCAACACCAAATTCCATCATATTTTTTCGAAGTCAACATCTTCATTACATCGACATTTTTAAATTTTATTTCGGGTGCATGTTTTTTAGCCAATTCGATCATTTTCTTTGATACGTCTAGTCCGACTACAAGACAACCTTTATTCGCTAAAAATTTCGAATCTTGTCCACCACCGCAACCGACATCTAAAATTTCTGCACCGATTGGTAAAAAAGTTAAAAAAATCTTTAATGAAGGAATCGACAACTGTTCATTATAACCATGCTTTTCAGTATACTCTTTGGCAATCTTGTCATAAGATTTTGCAATTATTTTTTTCATAAAACAAATCCCTCAATGCCTTAACACCCTTTAGAGCCCTTCAATGCCCCACCCAACATCCATTCCCTCGTAATCCACTTTTTAACCAGAGCTTCTTCCACATCGATATTCATCGTCTTCGCAATAACAAAAATTATTCCGAGGACATCGGCTAATTCTTTCGAGGTTTCTCGCTTGGAATCTTTTAAAGATTTATATTTTTCCGGTCGACAGCTTTTTTTATGAATCAAAAATGACTGCACGAATTCGCCGAGCTCCTCGGTTAACTTCATGACCAAATATTCCTCACTAACTTTTATATTGTCGCGCTTCAAATTGTTTAGAAACACTTTTGAGGCGTCGTTTTGTAATTGTTTTAGTTCCATAATTTTTATTTTATTTTTCCAATCACGTAATAATCTCCATATTCAGAATCGATTTTCGGCCAAGTCTTTTTTATTTCAAGACAAGGAAATAATTTTCTGAAAATAGGTTCTAATTTTTTAATGGATGTTTTAAATTCGAATCCCATAACATCGTTATAAAGAATATCGATGGTTACTTTTATTACTTCGTCAGAGGCACCATTTTTTATTGTCGCAACCATATATTCATAACCCAATTTCGCAGCCGCTTGTTTTCTTTCGGTTTCATTTGAAAAATCGTCGATGTAAGGATCGGCAAAAATTACAAAGCCGTCTGGATTCAAAATACTTGGAATTTTCTCTAAAAAAGAGGCCTGTTTTTCGCAAGGCAGATGGTGTATTCCACCGGTACATAAAATTACATCATATTTTTTATCTGAATTCCAAGATAAAATGTCAACAACTTGAAATGAAAAAACGGGATATTTATTTTTAGCAAAATTAATAAATTCTTCATTGATATCAAGGCCTGACAAAATTAAATCATTTCTTTGTTCGCCAATTTTACCCAATAAATAACCAGGACCGCACATTAAATCAAGAACGCTCCCATTTTGCTTGGCTTCTTTTTGGATTATAGACAAAATTTCATTTATCAAAATTCCCCAAGGCATGTACTCAAATTCTTGTTCGTAAATTTCTGATTTTGGTAATTCTTTCATATTTTCAAAAATTCTCTCAATTTCTCAAACTGCTTCTCAAAAACAAATTCCTCCAAAACTCGTCGCCTGGCGTTCTCACCCAGTCTTTTCCTCTCCTCCGGATCGCGCGATAAGGCCAAAATTGCCGCTGCCAGCGCTTCGATGTCACCATCTGGTATCAGAAGGCCGGTTTGACCGTCTAGAACTGCCTCGTCGACGCCAGGTTGATCGGTGGCTATTGATGGAACGCCATGAGCCGCGGCCTCGAGATAAACCATACCGAAGCCTTCACGGTCGATTGAGTCGACGACAGTTGGCTCGACAAAAAGATTGGCTTGTTCGTAAGCTTCAGCAAGTTTCTCGTCACTTAGAAAGCCTTCGAATTTTACTATTGAATCGAGGCCGAGATCGGTGGTAGTTTTCTGCAACTCTTCTTTCATTGGTCCCTCACCGACGATTCGATATTGGAGATTTGGGACTTGAGACTTAATTTTAGACAAAGCTTGAAGAACCCGAAGATGACCTTTTCGAGCCACTAGGCGAGAAACGGTCAGAAGGACGAAATTATCAAAACCTTCAGTTGCGGTGGTTAACGGCCGATCGGCCGCTAACCACCGCAACTGGTTTTCTACTCCCGGATACACCACAAGTGTCTCTTTCACTCCAAAATCCCTTCGAACCTCTTCAGCCAAGGCCGAAGAGTTGGCTACAACCGCCTTCGCTCCACGCAAAACCAACCCGGCTAGCCATTTTTTTTGAACTGAATTCTTGGCCAACGAAACATCCATGCCATGAACAATAACCACATAAGGCCGTCTAGTTACAAATTTTGCCAGCCAAGCCGCGGCTCCGAGCGGTAAAAGGTGACTGATGATTACCGTCTGATAATTCAATTGTTCTTTTACCAAAAATAAAACTGACCTAAGCCAATGTGGCCAGATTTTTTTGAAAAGAAGTTCTTGTCTCTCGAGCTGAAACGGCGCGATCTTGTCAAAAACCTCACTGCCCTTTTCCGGATTGGCGATGACCCGAATTTCTTCACCAAAAAAAACTGCCAGCGCTTCAAGATAGCGAGCTACCCCACCAGTTCGTGGTGGAAAATCAAGTGTTAGTAGGAGCAACCTCTTCGACATAAGTCACGTCAACTTTTTTCCGCAAAACCAGTTTTTTTAAATCTTTTAATTGATCCATCCGAACCGAACGAGTTGCGAAAAGTAAAATGAAATAAACGAATGCGGCGATTGGTAGAACTAGAAAAAATCCAACAAATGGTCGCAGGAACAAAGTCACTACCGCCATCACTGCTCCGCTGCCGATAATTTTCACAAACAACCAATTCAAATTTTTCCAAGGCAAACCCGGAATAATCTTCGGCACAAAATAAAGGCCGGCCAAAAACATAAACCAAAAACTGGCCTCAGCTGCATAAGCCGCCCCGATAATTCCAACGATGGGAATCAAGATTAGGTTCAAAATTGTATTGATAACCATTGTTAAACCCATGATCGTAGTTTTTGTTGCTTGTTTATCGGCGGCATTTAAAAGTGAGCCGATGGGAAAATCGAGGAACAGCGGAATCAAAACAAAAATCAAAGCCTGCAAAACCAAAGCGGCATCAGTGTATTCTTTCCCGGCCAAGCGGACGACATCTGGCGCGACAGAAAAAATTCCAAACGAAATTGGCGCGACTAAAATTAACAAATACCAAATCGATTTTTCAAATAACTCGCCGAGTTTTTTTGTATCTCGACCAACCAGCGCGCTCATACCAGGATAAACTGCGGCCACGAAAGCCATGGGTAAAAACTGGAAAGCGTAAGTCATTTTGTAAGCGATAGCATAAATTCCAACCGCACCGGTGCCGATGAAAGCGGCAAGTAAAATTGAATCGATGTATGAATAGAGTTTGGAAAAACCACCAGCCAGGGCAAAAGGTGTGGCGGTTTTCAAAAGTTTTTTTGTCCCGGCAAAATCAAAGATGGGAATTATTGTCTGCCAGCCGAGGTGTTTAACCACTTGAAGCGTCGAGAAAATCGCATTGAATAAACTGCCAGCCACCAAAGCCAAAACTAAAAACGTCAGTGATGGATGAATAAGTAACGAGAGACAACCTAAACCAACCGTTATCGCTTCCCCAATCATCATGCCAAATGATTCAAAACGCAGAATATGCAAACCGCGCAGCAC
Organism: Candidatus Uhrbacteria bacterium; assembly: GCA_043805995.1. Taxonomy (GTDB): domain Bacteria; phylum Patescibacteriota; class Patescibacteriia; order UBA9934; family GWF2-40-263; genus UBA12403. Next base: position 28,685 of record JAZDHJ010000058.1, on the reverse strand, counting down.
ACCGAAATAAAGTAACGAGATGGCGTCTTCGGCCATAACTAGAGCGGCGAGAAGGACTAGAAATTTTACTTCGAGACTATATCCGAGTAGCTGAACCGCGATGAGTGATCCGAGCACGCCAAGAATAACAAACGGCAACTTCAAGCCAAGCGCTCGACGGACTAATTGGGTCGCACCTTCCGGTCTCTTGGCCACCTCGCGAATCACGACCGGAGTAATGCCGAAGTCAGCCACGACACTAAAAATTGTCGTTATTGAGAGGGCCAAAAAATAAGCTCCGGTTTGTTCCGGCAGAAAAACATTGGCGACAAAAAGAAAATAAAAAAACGCCAGGATTTTCTGCCCCACCGTAGCCACGGTCAAATAAAAGGCATTTTTGGCAACTGAAGCTGACATAAGACGGTGTTTATTATACTGGATTTTGTTATGGTTGACAAAAATCGGATTTTAGGCTAATATAAATAGCTGTATTCTCAACCCTTTCACTCCTCCAAGGAGGACAATCTGATGCCCGTATTCGATTCTTCCTTTGACCCAGAAAGTCTTTTCTTTGGGTCAGCCCTGCCAACGCTTCTGGAAGATGCTGTTGGTACAGTGATCCGGGTGGTTGAAGACCGCGCAGCCAAGACAATCACAGTCACTTTCGCAAATCCTGGTAGACTTCTGGATAGCATCATCACCACCCAAAAGGTTGAAAACACCTTCGAAAGAGGTAACCTCAGGGTCAGAGTCGACACCAGAAAAGAAGGTGAAACGGTGGTATACACCATCACCGGGACAGACCTCTTTTGCCAGACGGACCGCCCAATGCCCGGACAGTTCCTGAAACCGGGGTTTACCCCCTATTAGGACGATGATTAGTCATCGTGCCTCGACCAGCCTTCCTGGTCGGGGCGCTTATTTTTTTACACCAAAAATCCCCGATCTTGCGACCAGGGATTCTTTTGTTTTTTGAAACGTTCAATTGTTCATGTGTTCAATTTGTTCACAATCGGTTCCGATCCGAAATAAACAATTTGACCACTTGAACAATTTGAACCGTCGAAATACTCTGAAGCTGACATAAGATGGTGTTTATTACACTGGATTTTGTCATGGTTGACAAAAAATGGATTTTAAACTAAGATCAATCGTTCTTTTCCTGTAATCTAAGCCTGGAGGCGTAGAAAGAAATGAGTATCGGAACTTTAATCGGAATAGGATTTTTATTGGTTTTGTTGGTGGTGGCGATAATGGTCATCCCGCGAAACAAGATCAAACGAACCTATTCGCTATGGCAACCATTTCGAGTTCAGATCAATGGTCGTCACTCAAATGGAGCGAAACGTCTGGACGGTTTGGGGGTCGTATCCGTTTGGGAAAACAGGTTGCTCGTTTGGGTGGTGGTCGCGGCAGGAAAACAAGAAATCATCCCCGCACAACCAGGAATGACTCTCGAAAGTGCAAAGGCCTTCGCCGACGAGCACTACCCGTATCCTTACCTCAAATAACCCATCACCCGACGATCAATTCGACGGGAAACACCCTTGACATGCCCCGCCAGCCTTCCTGGTCGGGGTGTTTTTTATATCCACCTTCGCCCTGTTTATTAAGGCTTCGGATGGCTGTCGCTAAATTTACTAATCAGCTCCACCAAAAATCCCCGATCTTGCGACCGGGGACTTTTTCAAATAACGAGGTGGGGTTCCTCTCCCTTCGACCCGGCTCAGGGCTCTGAGGCCTATCGAAGAGTTGGCTCGGAATGACAGCGGGGAAAAAAATTCGTTGCCAATTCGATGATTCGTGATTTCGGCAAGATTCGTGATTCGTAACACCTTAACGTTTGCTCCACTGTGGTGAACGACGGGCTTTTTTGTGACCGTACTTTTTGCGTTCCTTAACCCGAGCATCACGGGAGAGGTAACCTAATTTTTTCAAAATGGCACGGAATTCAATATTTTCTTTTACCAAAGCACGAGCTATGGCTAAGCGCAAAGCATCGGCTTGACCGCGTTTGCCGCCGCCTTTAGCCAAAGCATTGACATCAAAATTCTTGCCGGTGCTGGTGGCTTCAAAAGGTAATTTGATCAAGTTCTGATATTCAGCAACTGGAAAATAATCTTTCAAAGGTTGGCCGTTAACCACGATGGTGCCATTACCAGGCGTCAGCTTGGCTTGGATCACGGCTTCTTTGCGGCGACCAATGGTTTTTGTAGATAAATCAACTGTCATAATTACTTCTTGACACTTAAGCGTTTCAGACGCAATGGGCGATGAGTATTTTTTGGCAACATGCAGGAAACCATGCTTTTGAATAATCTGGCTGGATCTTTTTCAAACAAGGTTTTAAGATTAGCGGTTTTTAAACCACCCTGGTAACCGGAGTGAGTGTACTTGTTGGTACGCTCCAATTTTTTTCCGGTAAAAACTAATTTGCCAGCATTGGTAATATCGACAAAATCACCAACATCCATGTTTGGGGTGAAGGTGGCTTTGTGTTTGCCAATAAGTAGTCTGGCAACTTCGGTGGCCAAACGACCGGCAACCAGACCAGTGGCATCAATTTGTTGGTGGACGCGAACGACTTTAGGCTGCATATTAAACAAGTTCAATTTGTGCCATATCAGCGGCATCGTTTAAACGATGGCCGAGTTTGATAATGCGGGTATAACCGCCGGCACGGGTTTTATAACGTGGTCCGATTTCGGCCAGAATTTTTTCTACTGGAGCCTGAGTATGAAACATGGTCATGAGTTTACGACGAGCGGCCAAAGTTGGGGTTTTTCCAATCGAAATAGCCTTTTCGACCAACGGGCGAACAATTTTGGCTTTAGCTTCGGTGGTTTGGACTTTTTCGTACAAAATAACACTTTCAGCCAAGGACCTTAAAAGTGCGCGGCGTGGCGCGACTTCCCGACCTAAAATTTTCTTATTATTACGATGGCGCATAAACTTTATTCAAGCGGAGCTTCGTCGGCAACTTCCGCAGCTGGGGTGTCTGAGGCACCCGGAATTAACAAGGCAAAATAATCCATTAGAATTTTGGCGGCTTGCTCGACAGCAATTTTTGGATCAATGGTGCCGTCGGTTTCGATGTTCATAACCAACTTATCAAAGTTGGTTACATCGCCGACGCGAGTGTTTTCCACCCGGTAACCAACGTTGCGAATTGGGGAAAACAAAGCGTCGATGGCAATCATGCCTAATTCATCGGATTTTTCTTTTCGTTCTTCGGTAGCGGAGTAACCACGACCGCGTTCAACCACCGCCTCCAGTTCAAAATCAGCTTTAGAATCAGTCAAAGTGGCAATAACTAAACTTGGGTTAACGATTTCAACATCAGCATTTGGCTCAAAATCAGCGGCGGTAACAATTTTTTCACCGGTAACTTTTAAATGAAGTTTAACCGGAGTATCAGAAAACATTTTTAAACGTAAGCCTTTGAGGTTCAAGATAATCTGTAAAACATCTTCTTTAACATTTGGCACGGCTTGAAATTCATGGGTGGCCTTTTTTATTTTGACCGCCGTGACAGCAGCCCCAGTTAAGGATGACAACAGCACGCGACGAAGCGCATTTCCAACTGTTGTACCATAACCGAAGTAGCACGGCTCCATGACGAGCGTGGCCATGTTTAATTGATCGGTTGGCTCCACCGTAAGTTTGGTGGGTAAAAGGACCTGTTCCATAGGGTTTTGGAAAGGTTACAGAACTTACGTATTTGGCGCATAACTTCGTCAAGCCCTACGTTTTTCGCTCAACGTATGTCGCATACGTCTCGCGAAAAGCCTCGGCCTTTCCTTGTTCTGCATCCAAATACGTAAGTTCTGAAATTAAAAAGTTTAGGTTATCTTGAATACAACTCAACGATCAGGGTTGGATCGAAGACTGTCTGTAAATCTTCGCCTTCTGGCAAAGTTACCACCTTACCCTTAAGATCGGCTGGAGTTGTGTGAAGCCACTTTGGTGCGGTGGCCTTGACCAATTGTTCACGCATGCTATCGATCAGTTTTTTGTTGCGTTTATTTTCCTTAACAGCAATTTCTTGACCGATTTTTGTGGCAAAAGAAGGAATATCAACTAACTGACCATTAACTGAGAAGAAACCGTGGTTAACCATTTGTCTGGCCTGACGACGAGTTTTAGCAAAACCTAGACGGTAAACAACGTTATCTAAACGAAGTTCAAGGGCCCGAATTAAAAATTCTGAAGTATTACCTTTTTTACGACGAGCGTCGTCGAAATATCGGCGAAACTGAGTTTCCATGATGCCATAAAGGCGCTTGGCTTTTTGCTTTTCACGTAGCTGAAGCCCATAGCTGGAAAGTCGAGGATTTTTTTGTGTCGGACCGTGTTGGCCAGGCAAAGAGGAACGGCGTTTTAAGGCGCATCTTTCCTTACCGCAAAGCGAAACGCCTTCGCGACGACACATTTTACAAGTTGTTTTCAAGGTTTTACCCATAAGATCATTCTTTGATTTTTAGCCTTAGATACGACGAGCTCGTGGTGGGCGGCAACCGTTATGTGGTAACGGAGTCATGTCTTTGATGCTTAGAACTGATAAACCGTTAGCATTTAAAGCACGAACCGCCGCATCGCGACCAGAACCGACACCGGTTAAGAAAACATTAACTTCATGTAAACCAAAATCAGCAACTTTTTCCACCACGGCTTTAACCACTATACCAGCGGCGTAAGGTGTGGCTTTTTTTGGACCTTTGAAACCACAGTGACCAGACGAGGCCCAAGCCAAGGTATTACCATTCAAATCAGTTAAAGTAACGATAGTGTTATTAAAAGTGGCGTGCACATAAACACAACCGTGTGGAACCTGACGAGCCACCTTTTTTTTTGGCATTCTTTTTAGCTGGAGCTTTGGCCTTAGTCTTAGCTTCAGTCTTGCCTTCAGATTTTTTTTCTTCTTCTGCCATAAAAATTAGGTCTTAGTTAAAGCACGACGACCGCTGCCCATGGTACGTCGAACGTTACCACGAACAGTGCGAGAATTGGTTTTGGTCCGCTGACCATGGCATGGTAAACGTTTGATATGACGAAGACCGCGATAACAAACAATATCTTTAAGACGTTTAATGTTACCAAAAACCTCGCGGCGCAAATCACCTTCGACACGATAGCTTTTTTCCACGAGTTCGCGGATTTTGTTAGCTTGGTCGTCGGTTAAATCTTTAGAACGAATGTCTTCACTGATTCCGGCGTCCTTTAAAACTTTTTTGGCCGTAGTTGGGCCAACGCCGTAAATATAAGTCAGCGCGATAATGATGCGCTTGTTAGCAGGAAGAGTGATACCAGCAATACGTGCCATAACATTTTTGGGAATTTCTAATTATTAAATGTCAAATGTCTAATGAAGGAAGGATTGAAATTATTAAATTTTCAAATTATTTAATTATTGAATTAAGGAAGCTTTAATCCCTAGAATAATTAACTCCATCATTTGTTATTTGACATTAGGAATTGGACGTTTTTAATTCAGCACCTCAGAATCCAGCACCTCGGGAGTAAGTATGTTTGCGCTTTTTATTTCAAAAGCAATATCTTGAACACGATTGACATCGAGCAAGTCTTTTAAAGGTGCTTCTTTTCTAATTTTACCATCTGTCTTATTTTCGTAGCCTATTACCGCGGTATCACCGTTCACTTCTAAAAGTTCGTAACTTTTTCCGTCTCCACCGGCTGTTCCGTAATAAAGACCTACGACGGTTCCTATTTGTAGTCCGTCTTGATGTGCTTCTTTTAAAGCTCGTTGTTTAGCCTGGGTCAATATTTCGTCGTTGGACATTCTTGGTGGTCTATTAAATTCTGGGCTTCTCATATTAATAATAATTAGCCTTGTCGTTGTTTATGACGAGGATTTTTACAGATGACACAGACACAGCGATTGCGACGGATAACTTGGCAATCACGGCAGATTTTTTTGACTGACGCGCGGACTTTCATAAAATATAGAAAACGCACAAGCGTCATCGAACGTGCATTCGATGACGCGAAACTTGTTAGTTAAAAACGGTAGACGACACGACCTTTGGTAAGATCGTACATACTAATTTCCACCTTAACTTCGTCGCCTGGCAAAAGTCGAATGCGATTCATGCGCATTTTGCCAGAAAGATGACCAAAAATAGTTTGACCGTTTTCCAGTTTAATTTTGAATTTGGCACCAGGTAGCAGTTCTTCAACTGTTCCCCGAACCTCCAAATAATCTTTTGAGACCTGATCGACCATAGTTCGACGTTGCTCACTATGACCCATAGCATAATGCTCCGACTTAAATGTCGCGGGTCATAAGTGCGAAAATTCTATCAAATCAGCGGAAAATTGCAAGGCCCTTGTGGATACTTGGAACGGCAATATAGTAGGCCTTTTAAATTATCCTGTCAAGAAAATTGAGCTGATTGTAAATTAGTTATTAAGATATTTATGCCAAAACCGCTTTAATTCTGCGAACCCCAGCGGAAACCGCCTCTTCTTTAATGATTTTAAAATGGCCTAAATCGCCAGTTTTTTCCACGTGCGGACCGCCGCAAACTTCGCGGCTAACCGAGTTTTCCCCAGCCTGTTCTAAGCCGATTGTATAAACTTTAACCTGACCACCGAGTTTTTCATACTTGTCATCGAACACCCCAATGGCCGCGGCCGCCTTGGCTTCAACTAAATCCATCATCTGACAATTGACCGATAAATTTTTATTGATCGCCTCGTTTACCATGTCTTCGGCCGCCTTAAGTTGTTCTGGAGTCACTTTCTCCGGATGAGAAAAATCGAAGCGCAGACGTTCGACCGTAATATTCGAACCTTTTTGGAAAACATGCGGACCAAGAATTTTTCGCAAAGCAGCTTGGAGCAAGTGGGTGGCCGTATGAAGTTTAGTGGTTTCGACCGAATGATCAGCCAGACCACCGGCAAATTTTTGCTCGGCCCCGGCCCGAGAAAGGTCTTTGTGAGCAACAAAAGCTTGTTTAAAACCTTCGCTATCAATTGTTAAACTGTTTTCCTTGGCCATTTCCTCGGTCATCTCTAAAGGAAAACCGTAAGTGTCATACAATTTAAAAGCCTGCTTGCCAGAAATCTCAGTAACTTTTTGACCAGTTTTTTGAAAAGCTACTTCAAAACCCTTTAACAACTTATCGAACTCCTTTATACCATCTTCCAAGGTTTCCCGAAATCTTTTTTCTTCTTTTTCTAATTCAGCCAACACTTCGGCCTTTTTATTTTTTAAATCCGGATAAGCTTCTTGATACTCATCAATATAAATTTCTCCGACCTTGGCACAAAAATTTTCTTGAATATTCAAGTCTCGGGCAAAACGAACCGAGCGACGAATAAGTCGACGAGTAAAATAACCTTGATCTTTATTTGAAGGCAAAGCTCCATCACCAATTAAAAATGTCGCCGCTCGCAGATGGTCCAAGATAACCCGAAATTGTTTTCTTACATCAACCCAACATTGCTTTCCGTCGTTTATATACTCATTGTCTCCTTTGTCTCCATATTTCTTTCCGGATAATTCCTCGAGTAATTTGAGTGGACCGGCAAACAGATCAATTTTAAACATGTCCGGATCACCATTCAAAGCAGCAGCAATTCTTTCGAAACCGCCACCGAAATCGACATTTTTATTTTTAAGTGATTCAAAACCAGATTCGGTTTTTTTGTAGGCCATGAAAACGTTGTTGCCGATTTCCATAAATCGACCACAATCGCAATTTACATGACAAGGTTCGTTTTTCCACTCAGAATTCTCGTGCAAATTTAGTTCAGACCCAAAATCCCAAAACATTTCCGAATCAGGACCACCCGGTTCACCGACCGGCATTTTTTCGGTTATACCGGCCCGGCTCCACCAATTTTTCTTTTCATCGTAAAAAAATATTCGACCATTTTGCAAACCGTCGCGTTCAGGAAAATCAACAATTTTTGCTTCGAGGCCAACCGTTTTAAATTGTTGCTGCCACAACTCGGCAGCTTCTTCGTCCTTAGGAATACCAATTTCTTCCTTACCCCGAAAACAAGTAACAAATAATTTTTCTGGATTTAAGCCAACGGTTTTGGTCAAAAACTCAAACATCCAAGGAATTTGTTCGGCCTTAAAATAATCACCCAAAGACCAGTTGCCAAGCATTTCGAAAAAAGTTGTGTGGCGATTATCACCAACTTCCTCAACGTCCTGGGTTCGAAAAGACTTTTGAGAGTCAGTAATTCTTGTCCCGTTTGGATGAATTTCGCCAAGCAAATACGGCACCATTGGTTGCATACCGGAACTGGTAAACAAAGTTGTTGGATCATTTTCCGGAATCAAAGAAGCCGAAGGGATAATTGCATGCCCCTTTTCTTTAAAAAAATTCAAATAAGCTTGGCGAAGTTCGTTGGAGGTCATATTAGTTTGTTTATTGTAGAGGATTTTGAAAAAAAGGTCTAGAAAATGAAAAAACGAATGATTTTATCCACTTGATTTTTTTGTCTTTTCCTGATATTCTCAAAATATTCTTTAGTTTAATTATTTCAAATGTTTTTGTATATGGATTCAGTAGACATTCAACCGACAAATCAAGAAATCATGAAAGAGGTCAAAGGGCTTTCTTCAAATTTTGATAATTTATCATCAAAAGTTGATAGTCTTTCCTCAACAGTGGGTAATCTTTCAACGACGGTAAATAGTCTTTCCTCAAAAGTCGATAGTCTTTCAACGACAGCAGAAAGTCTATCGACGACGGTAAATAGTCTTTCTTCAACGGTAGACAACCTCTCAACGACAGTTCAAGACGTCTTGGAAACAATCAATTCTTTTGCTTCTCACACAGAAGTTCGTTTTGAAAAGATTGAAAACGATATTAGTAGTATAAAAAACAACATGGTGACCAAGGAATATCTTGATGATAAATTGTCTGATCATAAAACAGATTCAATTGACCTAATAAGAGACGAAGATAAAAAACTTGGTGCCTTGGCTGACAAATTGGTTGTTCATGAAATTTTGCCTTTAAACGATGTTCAAGAAGTCTTGGCCATGAAGCCATTTCCACAAAGAACAAACTAAAAACAAAAATAAAATACCGATCAGATTTGATCGGTATTTTTAATTTTGTGTGACCAGGATGACAGGTGGGTTAATTGGAAAAACTGACCGGATATTTAACTTCAGCCACATTTTCACAGACCAATTCTTCTTTAATCATCTTCCCTGTTCTGACATCGACTATTTGTCGAAACAATTTATTTTCTCGCATGGTTTTGCCAGTTTTTTCATCGATAAAAAATCGATGGTCTCGCTCGACGATGTGGTACCTTGTCGGTAACTCTCGATCGGTGAGAATCTCGCCGTGTAAAAATTCTTCATCGAGCCAAACTTTAATTTCAAAAGCTGCTGCCGTATCGTTTCGAAACTGCAGATCGACGTAATTGTAAAAAACCGTGGCACCGCTCGCAAACGGCAAGGTTCGACCGGAATCCGGGAAAGCGTCAAAACTGTGACGATGGCGTTCGGTGATGGTGAGTGGCGTATGAATAGCCATCCAGTAAAGCAAATTAGCCAACTGACACAAACCACCACCTACCCCGGCAATCACCTCGCCTTGGGACAATAGCATGCCTTCCACGTAACCACGGCGAGCTGATGGTTCACCAATCAAATCCCAGTAGGAAAAAGTTTCGCCGGGTTTGATCAAAACTTGATGAATCGTTGGCGCCGCCAAACTAAGGTTTTTGATTTTCTGAAGCTGCAAGCGAACATCAGAATTACCAAGTTTGCGAATCAAAACAGATTTGTGAGTAAAAATTTTAAAAGGCAAATCAATCTCGGTTTTCTCACGAGCAAATTTTTTAAAACTTAAAATCTCGCGAAACCACCAAAACCATCGATGTCGCAAAACATTAAGGTTATATAAAAAAGGATGTTCAATTCTGGAAATTTTCATAACAGCCTTTTTAACGGGTGGTTGGGTTTTTTATTACGGGGCGTTAAGGGGTGGGGTCAGGGGCATTATGGGGCGCTAAGGCAAAGAATTTATTTCCTTAAAATAGAACTCTTCATGCCCCTAAAGCCCTTTTTTAGAGCCCTGCAACGCCCAAAACCGATAAATCCCCTTACTCCAAAAAATACTCCCACCCCGGCTGCCAGGCCTTTCTTTTTCGCCAGTCTTCAGCAAAAGCTTGGGTCCAGGTTTTGTTTTTCAAAAGTACATCGAGGGCCAATTGCGGTGCTTTGTGAGCGACGATGACCACGTGTTTACTGTCGTAATTTTCTTTGAGAAATTTTAGGAAATCGGCCAGGCGATTTTTTACATCTTCGTAACTTTCGCCGTTTGGAAATCTGGTGGTGATATTTTTTTCTTGGAGTGGTTCGACAATACTCGACAGTTGAGCGTTAAAATCACCATAATCACACTCGCGCAATCTCGAGTCTTGGATTATCTGTAGCCCCCCCCATATCACCAAAAGTTAGTTGGGCCGAATCAACAGCACGTTTTAAATCTGAACAAAAAATCACATCGAACTTTTTATCAGCAATTTGATTTTTTAATTCGATCGATTGTTTGATGCCAAGTTCGGAAAGTTCAACGTCAAAACAACCGGAAGAAATTTCTTTTTCATTGTCAGTCGTGGTGCCGTGAACGAAGTAGGTGATTTGGGTGGACATAGGTGTTGGAAATTTCTAATGTCAAATTGATCTCCCGCCGACAGAGGCTTTTGGCGGGATCCCGTCAAAGTCCTACGCCGGCGGGAGAATGTCAAATGAAGGAAGCTCGTTTGTTTGGAATTTATTATATTTGTGTGATATTTACCACTCGCCAGCCGGAATGAAGTATTGCGCCTCTTGGAATATTAACATAAATTTCGTCTTGATCTGAGATGACACCAACGCCTGATTTAATAGAATCTTGAGTCGAACCAGCTTGCAAAACAGCTTGCCTAAATTCAGGTGAAATGATTTCAAAAACAAACTTTCCTGGTTCGGGCGATAAATCAGAAATTTTTATAACTTTTTTATCGGTATAGTCGATCATTTCATCATTATAAAAAATCTGCTCGGCTGTCGGTTGAATAACTTTGGTCATTTGTCCAGATGCAATTTCAAAAAGTTTTAAACGTAAAGACATACCACTCGGACTGATATAATAAATCGACTGAGAAAATAAATCATCAAAAAAACGAGTCAGGTCTTTACGATTGTCCAATTCAGCCTGATCAAAAAACACTTCTTCATTATTTGTTGAGGTGTTAATCTTTGAAATAAAGAAATCGGAATTTTCCAAATAATTCATTATTTCCAAAACTTTTTGGAAATGAACGACAGATTCTGATATTTTATCTTTCCTTTTCTCGACAAAGGTGTTAATCATCTCGTGAGAAATCGAGACTTTCGGATTAATTTTTTGGGCCAAAGAAAAAAGCGTTTCCTTTAGAATATTAATTTTTTGTTCAGCCGAAAATTCAGTTGTATTAATTACAGAAATTTCCGCGACTCGGCGCTCAATTTTCCTAATTGAGTTTATTTCAGAGGCCTCAAAAATTTTATAGCTTCCTTCGCCTTTTTCAAAATGTCTTTTTATTGATTCTTCTCTTTCCTTAATGGCTGCTATTTTTTTGGCTTCAGACTCTGCTGTTTCTTTTCTTTCTCTTTCTTTTTGAGCCGTCTCTGCTTGATTCTCCTTCATTCTGTTTTCAAAAAGAGTTTTTAAAGAAATTTTTTGTCCGTCGATTTCAATTTGATATTTTTCATTTTCCGGTTCGGCGAGCGCTTCAATCAAAATCTCAACGTAACGCTTTTTTAAATTTCGATAGTTTTGTAAAATCTGACTGAATTGTTCTTGGTTTAAATTTTCCGCCAGCTTTTCAATCAAAATAACCGAACGGCCGGGGAATTCTTTTATAAAATCCGTTCTATTTAAACCAGGGTTATTCTGAAAAAACAAAAAAACGCTTAGAAAAAGGTTTCTCTGTTCTTTTCTACAAAGGCCTAAAAAAATTTCCCTGATATTTTCATCAGTTTCTTGTCTGAAAGTTATCTCCCTTGGGTTTAATTGGCTAAAAAGATTAGTCATGTTTTCAGGATTTTTTTCAGGATTATCAACGTCAACCTCTTTTTTCACAAGATCGTTAATCTCCACCTGAATTAATCCGGGATTGATATCAACTGTATCCCGCCCAAACTCGAGCAATACAGCCTGCAATTCTTTTTTATTTTCTTCGCTAAAACCTTTGGTTAATAATTGATAAACAATTCGGCTGGTTCGGCCATTACCATCGTTAAAAGGATGGACAGCATTAATAGCGGCCGAAATAACTAAAGCAATATCTTCAAAACTTTTTCCTGCTCGACTCATTGCTTTCGCTGTTGACAAAACTTTTTCTAATAACTCAGGTTTATCCTCATAGGCCGGCGGAATAAGTTCGTTACTAAATCCTACCCCAAAAATCATCTGGACAACCGCAACGGTCTCGCCGTCCATTTGCCAATCGGTTTTTTTCTTGCCACGCAAAATACCGTTTATACCATTAAGGAATTGCAAAAAACCTTCGGCCGTTAAATTTTCAACAAACTGTCTTTTGTGTTGTTCGTCAGAAAATATGGCTTCCTTTTTTTCTGCAGTTCTTAAAAACCATAAGAGCACCTCGGCTCGCTGTTCACGCATGCCCGCCTCGCTTTGATTTTGTTCGCCCATATTTTTATCAATAATTGGTTATTCGGAAATAATTTAAAACAAATCCGATACTCGAGACTGAGCGAGACAGTTCATTTTTTCGTCATCATAATTATCAACATGCAAAGAAAGACACAGAAAGGCGATGATCTCGCCTCTTATCGCAAACCACATTCGCGGCCATTGATTCGGACGCAAGCCGGAATTAGGTAGGACAAGTTCAACTTTCCACAAAACCCAAATTTCAGTCTGTAAAACACGATGAAGTTTTGCCGGAGCAATAACTTGTCGCGGATCGGTTGGATTAAATTGCCTTTCACACAATCTTTCAAAAATAACCAAGCCGTCACGAATAGTGCGAAATCGCCGTTCTAAAACAGCAATTTCCTTCTGAATTCCATCGTGATACAGAAATTGAATCATAAATCATCAAAGTCTGTATCGCGATAAAAAGCTAATTCATATGGAATTTTCTCTTTTAATTTAGTCCCGATAAATGGTGCCTCGGCGTGCGAAAGATCTTCCAGTTGTTTACCGTTAAGATGACCATACTTGACAGCAATTCGATCTAACATTTTTTTTTCTTCATCATCAAAAACTGAAAGGTCCGGTTCAACGAAAGATTTATATACTTCAGTCGCAACATATCCGTCATGTTCTTCGATTTGTTCAACTTTTAAACTCTTCTTTTCTATCATGTTGGTTATAATTTCCTCTAAAGCCGACGGAAATGGGCCCATTGGCAACGCACGATAAACATCGCCGGTAATTGATTGCTGTTTTTTTTCGTATAAATCAAAGTCAGCAAAATAAAGCAATTTTGCTAATTTTTTCTTGCCGTGGATTTCACCTTTTAGTTTTTTGCACAGGTATAGAACGGCGTTTTGATATTTTACGCGATTAAGAGACATAATTAAGTTTAGACTACCATAATTTAAGATGTCGGCACAATTTCCTTCGGTTGATAGGCTTTAAATAATTTTCTGCGCAGGGCCGAGACAAAGGTTTGGGCTTCTTGGGATTTTAGCATTAAGGCCACGGCGAGATAAACAGCAATTCCGAGGCCACCAGCAATTAAGCCTTGCGATAAAACGCCAAAAAAAGTTTCGAGGGAAATATATTTTACCACCAATGGTTTCATGGCTTGGGTAGCCAGAGCCGAAGCCAGGCCAGCCAGAGTTAAAAGCCAGAGCGAACGAAGGATTTCTTTTTCCTTCAGAGTACCAAGGCGAATCCGCAAAAGCACCCAAAGCAAAATAAAACTGACGAGTGTTGATAAACTCATGGCCGCACCGAGAGCCAAGACACCAAATTGCGGCATTAAAAACCAGGCCGTGACGATGTTGACAATCGCACTTATCAAACCAACAACCAAAGGTGTCTTGGTGTCGCTCAAAGCAAAAAAAGCTCGAGTCAGAAGATAATTTAAACACTGAGCAAAAAAACTGAAAGTTATAAGAGCCAAGGTATCAGCCGTAATAATCGTATCAGCCCAGCTAAATTTTCCAGCTCCAACAACCACACGAACAATTTGAGCTCGCAGAAGCAGAAAAACTATGGTGCACGGAATAATTAAAAATAAAACTTGGCGGACACCAGAAGAAATAGTTTCAATGAATTTTTCATTTTCTTTTCGTTCGATATGTTCGGCCAACGACGGAAAAATCGCCACGGCGTAAGAGACGCCAATGATGCCGATTGGCAAATAAGAAATGTTGTAAGCAAAATTAAAAATTGTCGTGCTGCCAGTTACTAAAAATGAAGCCAGGATGGTAGTAACAACCACGTTAATTTGAGCGACAGCCAAACCAAGAACTCGCGGACCGGTAAGTTTGATCATTTCAATTAGGGCTCGATCACGAAAATTAAAACTCCAATGATAGCGATAACCCAAACCAAAAACGCCAATCACTTGAATTAAGCAATGAAAAAAGGCACCCAAAACCACACCCCAAGCCAAACCAACTGGTCCAAAAATTGGTACCAACCACAAAGCGCCGGCGATAATACCAAAGTTGTAGAAAATCGGGGCCAAGGCGTAAAAAAGAAATCTTTTTAGACCCTGCAAAACGCTGCCGAAAACCACCGAAAGACTCAGAAAACATTCAGCCAGCAACATGACACGAGTAAAGGTGACAACCATTTCTTCTCGAACGCCTTCAAAACCTGGGGCGATAATGTGAGCTAAGGGTCGAGCAAAAATGGCCATCAAAATCGCCGCCACAAAGGAAACCAAACCAAGAATATTCAAAACATTGTTTGTAAAATACCAAGCCTCTTTTTTTTCTTTATCAGATTGCAGAGCTTTAACAAAAAGTGGAATGAAACCAGCAGACAGAGCACCGACCACTAAAAGATTAAAAACAAAATCCGGCATTTTAAAAGCGGCGTAATAAGCATCAAGCACATCGCCTGCCCCAAATTCACCAGAAAGAATACGATCGCGGACAAAACCAACAGCTCGACTGGCAAACGAAAGAACGCCGAGGAGGACAGCCGCCCCGGCGATGGTTTTTGCTTCACTATTTAATTTATTAAGACTCACAAATTAATCCAATTCAGAATTGTCTTCGCGAACTGAAATTTTTATTGAACCGGAATTATTAGGTTCGTCAACTGTTTTTTTAACATTTATTTTAGGTGTTTGTGAACGACCAGCCCGAAAAAATAAAAATATCAAAAGAAAAAGAGCCAGCAACAAAACAAAAATCACAAATTGCACAATTCGATTTTGTAATGAAAAAAAGGAAACATGAACCGTAACCGAATCTTCATAAATTTTTCCGTCCGAGCCTTCAACTGAAATATTTACTGTATAATTTCCAGTCTGTTTATAAACGTGTTCAATTTTTTCGTAATTTGAAGTTGTACCATCGCCAAAGTCCCAAGAAACTCGATAACCATTACTCGACGGTAACTGTGCCTCAAAATTATAAGTGTTCCAAGTTTCTTTTTGATAAGTAAAAACCGCATTCGGTGATAGAGAAAATTTCGATTCGTTCGCTGTCTCATCGTTTGCCGAAATTGGTTCCGGAACCAAATCTGAGCCAACCGCTGCTTCGCCATTTTCGTTGTTATCAACATTTTCTGAAACTGAGCTATTACTTGATGTTGATTCGTTGCTTGAAACGACGCTTGGTGGAATGGCTGGGGCTGGTACTTCAACTTTAATCTGGCTTTCTGGAGTGATTGGGTGTGGATCAACATTATCTAACAAACCATCAGCATCCGTATCGGTTTTTTTTGGATCAGTGCCAATTTCTCTTTCAACAGCGTCGGTCACACCATCGCCATCGTCGTCGTCATCACAAACATCACCAAGACCATCGAGGTCAGTATCAACCTGATCGGAGTTTTCGACACTCGGACAATTGTCGGTATCGTTTTCAATACCATCACGATCATCGTCTTGAATCGGAGTGAACAATTGAGTTATAGCTAAGTTGTTTGAACTATTAACATCTTGAGGGTCAGTACCACGAATTTCAGCCCGAATATTAAAGGCACCAGACGGCACAACAAAATCAACAAAGACTTCTTCAGGTACACCGCCCACTCTTACAGAAATAACCTGAGAGTCACCAATCGGCAAAGAGCCTTGATAAAAAGACACGTAACCGGAAACGTCGGTGTCGCCGACATTGGTGACAGTAGCGTAAATTCGCAAAGAATCACCGGAAATCAAAGTATCTTTGGAAAACTGGATGCCTTCTTGAATAACACTTAAATCAGGGTTGGTGGCCTTAACCCCAAAAGGAAACAGCCCGAGAAAAAATAAAATAAAAAATAAAAAAGATTTCATAGAATTGCTTTATCACTAATTGAAAGCCAAAGTTTGGCGGCGACATCTGGGGTTATATGCAAGGCGGCTCGAAAAGAAGGATGGACGCGAACTAAAACTTTTAATTTGGCCGCTTTGTCCTCAAAAAAACTCAATTCAATTTCCTGGCCTTGACGCAGATCTAGAGATTCAGCTTCTTTGGTATTTAAATGAAGATGTGGAACCGGCACAATAACACCGCTTTTAATAACCGCTTTACCGGCCGGACCGATTAATTTACAACCAACGGTACGCGATAATTTGCCAGAGACTCGCCAGACTGGTTTTATACCAATAGCAATAGCTTCGGCTTCGGAAAGTTCGACCTGAGTTTGTTTGCGAGCACCGCCTAAAACCCTGACTTCGGTCATTTCGCCTTTTGGACCGACAACTTTGACGGTTTGTTGATAAACCGCTTGGCCACGTTGAGAAAGTGGTCGCAAAATTTTTGGCGAAATATTTTTGCCAAACAAAGTCTGCCACATTCTTTGCGACAAATGAACGTGGTGCGGAATGACTTCAATGGGAATTAAAATTTTTTTCCTCCTCACAAAATTATTTTTTCTTCGGTGTTTGATGACCGAATTCGTATTTAAAATGATTGTGACGAACCGGCCCCAAAGTCATAAGATGAAGTTCGCCCAAAGTATATTTAACAGCAATATTTAAACGACCGTCGCGATCAAAACGTCTGGTAGAAACATGAATTCTAATTGTATCGAGATAGCCGAATTTACCGAATTTGCGACAGCGTTGAGCGTAATCATGATCCTCACAAAAAACTATTGATTCATCAAAACCGCCAAGTTTGGCGTGTTTTGACCTTTTGGCAAAAATACAGAAACCTGGGGCATGAGCGTGGATGGGTAAAAAAGCTCGACAAAAATGATTATAAAATTCATGAAAAGCTCGGTCGATTTTTTTATTGGAAATTGCTTCAACATCACAACTGGCAAAATCTAATTTTTTCTGGGTCAATTCCCTTTCAGCTTTTTCCAAAAAATGTTTGTCGATTAATTTAACATCAGAATCCAAAAACAAAATATATTCGCCTTTAGCCACCGCCGCTCCGTGATTACGACCAACACCAGGCAAACCACCAGGAACAACCCGACAACCAAAATGTTTGGCAATTTCCACTGTCTTATCTGTTGATTTGCCATCAGCCACAATAATTTCATCTGGTTGAACTGTTTGATCCTTTATTGAACGCAAAAGAATAGGCAAATAATCTTCTTCGTTTTTTGTAGGGATGACGATTGAGAACATATTGGAGTTAAAGGGGTTTAAGGGGGCGAAGGGGTTGTAAGGGATTTTTAGTTGAGGTTTGGTTTGGTGATTATTGGAGGGTGATTTTTTGGATGATTGATAAGGTGATTATTTTTTTGAATAACAAATTTTAAAAAAGAAACAATAACCACCAACCCGCTAATCGCCTAAATAATCACCACAACTCCGATAATAACCCTTAATCAACATCAGAATAACCCTCTGCAACCCCTTAAACCCCTTCCGTCCCCTCTCAATCCACTAAACCACCCCAATCCTACCACTATTTCCCACTCAAGACAAACATGGCGATGCCTGCGGCGACTGAGACATTTAGTGACCTTTTTTGGCCAGGCATGGGAATTTCTACCAATAAATCGAGTTTTTCTCGAACTTCAGCTTCGATTCCTTCAACTTCATTGCCCAAAACTAAAACCACTGGTTTATCAAAAACCGTTTCATTAATCGATTTTATATTATCACCATTTTCCAAGCCGATTAGCGAATAACCCTCGGAGCGAAGTTTTAAAATAAGAGATTGAATATCCTCAACTTGCTCCCAAGCCACTCGATTTTCAGAACCCAAAGCGGTTTTAGCAATCTCGCTTCTTGGTGGAGCGCCAGTAAAACCGGTCAGATAAAGCTTTTCCACACCAAAAGCGTCAGCCGAACGAAAGATTGAACCGACGTTGTGAAGGGAGCGGATATTGTGTGCAATGATGATCATAGGTAGAATTGGTTGGAAATGTCTTTTGAAATTATTTAATTATTGAATTTCTAAATTATTGAATTATGGAAGCTCGATTGTTTATTGAGTGGGGTCCAAAAGGTGGTAAAGGGACGAAAGGTATTGAGTTGATTAGGTGGATGAATTTCGAACCTTTTCGACCTGCCAACTAATCCAATGTCCAACAACAAACCTCCGTCATTTGTCATTCAATACTTTGACATTCCAAATATTTATGGCCAACAAATTAAACCAACAAATAACCGGCGTGGTCGAATCATTGGCTAATGATGGCAATGGAATCATTCCTCGGCCCATTGGTAAGCCTTATTTAGTTTACCACACTATTCCTGGCGAGGAAGTCTTGGCTTTTACTCGGTTTAGAAACAAAGAAGGAATTCATGCCGATCTCGAAAAAGTAGTGAAATCATCACCACACCGCGTCGAACCGCGTTGCCCGATGTTTGGCAAATGTGGCGGTTGCAAATGGCAGCACATTGATTATCCGGAACAATTAAAAATAAAACTCGAGCTAATTAAAAAAGCTTTCTCAGAAAAAGAAATCAAAATTCCACTCACCGACGTTGTTCCCTGCTCCCAACAATTCTTTTACCGCAACCGCATGGATTTTATGTTTGGTCGCCATGGCGAACTTGGCCTTAAAGAAACCGGTTGTTGGTGGTCAACACTCGACTTGCCAGCTTGCTATCTTTTATCCGAAGAGTCGAACGAAATTTTATCTCGCGTCCGCGAATGGACTCGGGCGAGTGGCCTACCTTTTTGGGACAACAAAAAACACGAAGGTTTTTTTCGGGCTCTGGTTATTCGCGAAGGAAAAAATACCGGCGAACGTCTCATCACCTTGATTACCAACAAACCAAAAAATGAAGAAGAAAAAAACATCGTTTTAAAATTCTCCAAAATCCTCCAACCAAACCAAAACTTCGCCACTCCATCACTCCACCACTCCATCACTTCAATCCTTTGGGGCGTCAACGAACGATTAACCGATTTGTCGCTGGCCGATGAAATCGAGGTGCTCAAAGGCACACCATATCTCCACGAAGAAATAAATGGTCTAAAATATCGAATCTCACCGAACAGTTTTTTTCAAACGAATTCTGAGATGGCGACCAAACTTCAAGACACGGTTCTAGAATTCGCCTCACCGATAAAAGACAAAACTATCGCCGACCTCTACTGTGGAGCCGGATTTTTTACTCTAGCCCTGGCTCGAGCTGACGCGAAAAAAGTTATTGGTATCGAAGCGGATGAAGCTGGTATTAAGGCAGCGAAGGTGAATGCGAAATTGAATAGTGATGGAGTCTTGGAGTCGTGGAGTCGTGGAGTGTTTTTTTTAGCCGCGAAAATTGAAGATTATTTTAAGGATCAATCTGTGGCCGAGGGCTTTGACACAATTATTCTCGATCCACCGCGAGCCGGGCTTCATCCTAAAGTTATCGAAACGCTTTTAAAAGTTTTGCCTCAAACAATCGTCTACATCTCCTGCAACTTTCATCACCTGGCCGAAGAGTTACCTAAATTTTTCGAAAATTACCAACTGGTCGAAGCTCGAGCTCTTGATCTTTTTCCTCAAACGCCGCATGTGGAGGTGGTGGTGAAATTAAAAAGAAAATAAAAAAACGTCTCAGACTCAGCTTGGTCAAGACGCCTAAAAAGTACCGGAAACGAAGGAAAAAGGATAGAATTCCTTAGACCCAATTTTCATGGGCAGAAAAAGAAGACACAGAAAGTAGACACAAATGAACAAAAGGAAGAAGTACAAAAAGTACCTCGCACTATTGCAACCGACTTGTTCGTTTTTTTTCAAGCTGACCTCCGATTGGTTTTCAAACAAAGTTTAAAAGAAAAGGTAAAATAAATCAACCATATTTTAGCAAAATTCTTGCTTTATTAGCCAAAATATGGTTTCCTGTATCCATTATGGAAGAAGAAACAACAAAAACTAAAAAGAAAGCCGGTTTTGCCGTCCTGGTTGGCCGTAGCAATGTGGGTAAATCCACACTTTTAAATGCGCTGGTCGGTAGCAAAATTGCTATTACTACCCCGAAACCGCAAACCACTCGCAAACCGGTTCAGGGCATTCTAACCACGCCAGAAGGCCAGGTGGTTTTTGTGGACACACCCGGAGTTTTTAAAGATACTAAAGATTCACTTTCCAAAATTCTCCTCAAATTTGTAAAAAATGCCCTGCGAGATATCGAAGTTATCATCTACGTCACTGATCCGACTCGGGCTATTGGGACTGAGGAAAAATTTGCCTTAAGTTTGATTGAAAAACTTGATCAACCAAAAATTCTGGTTATCAACAAAACCGATCTCATGGACACACCGTACCTCGAAAGCATGCGCGCTTTAGCCGATCGTTTCGATAAGACAATAGAACTCTCAGCCAAAACCGGAAAAAACGTTGATGTTTTGCGCGAGGCAATTTTTGAAAATTTACCGGCAGGCGAAGCTTATTACCCAGACGGCCAAATGACCAACATGCCAACGGAGGAATGGGTAGCCGAACTAATCCGCGAAAAACTTTTTCTTCGTCTGCGCCAAGAAGTTCCGTACAGCGTCAATGTCGTCGTTGATGAAGTCACTCGTCGCGAAAACGGTGTCGTTTACATCAAAGCTCGAGTTCAGACTTCCGAGGAACGCTATAAACGTATGATCATCGGTGCCAAGGCCCAAGGTATAAAAGAAATCGGTCAGTCGACTCGTCGAGAACTTCAGACGGTTATGTGTGTACCGGTGTTTCTTGATTTGACGGTTGAGACGGATAAGCATTGGATTGAGGGGTTGACGGGCTAGTGATTTTTGGGGCGTTGGAGGGCACTAATGGGCATTACCCTTCGAGAGACCTCAGGGTCTTCGAAAGGGCTTTAGGGGGAGTGGATTGGGTGATTATTGATTGGTGATTGTTTAGGTGGTTAGATTAGATTAGATTAGATTTAAAAAAATCCAGCGGTTAAATTCCGATGGATTTTTGATTAGCTGTGGATAAAAGGCTTGTTTTATTTTATATGATATGACAAAATATTTTCGCTGAGCAACCAGAAGACATAATTCCGGACGCTCATGCGTCACCGCGTGCTTGTCGCAAGACGAGTACGAGATCCACCGAAACCAAAGGAGGCCTTCCCCATGGATAGCCCCGTCACCCGCGTAGACATCGACACCGGCCAGGCGAACCAGCAGTCCTTCCCCAACGACGCAGCCAACCAGGAGTCCGACGACACCCACACCAACGACGGCTAGAACGTCAGGGTTCCTCTCCCGAGAGGAATTCGAACGTTCTAGCGACGGCGGCGCGAGCCACAGACCTTACGCTTTGTCGCAAGGATCCGAGAGGCTCGCGTTCGCTATCGCATTTTGTTCTTTTTTTCTCGGCACGACATTTAATGTTCGTGCTACAAGGGAGTCCATCGCGAAGGTCTTCACTTTCGCCACACCCGACTTCCAGTCCTCACCACGGGACGAACCACAATTCACACTCGGCCTTTTTTACAGGCCACCCCTCGACCCCCATTGACGCCTCGCCAACGGGTGTCTTCTTTTTTTAGGCAAAAAAATTAAATCAAAAAAAATTTAAAAAATCTATTTTTACAAATTATTCAAGCATTGGACAGTTTCCAATATAATAATTTTGAGCTTCACAAACTGAACCGTTATGAAAAACACAATTTCCCCTTTCGGTATTTTCATCACCTAGAGTGGTTATTATGTATTCTCCTCCGCCAATTACACAATAGCGTCCAGCCGCGGTTACATAATCCGTCACTTTTCGCCCGCCGACCGGACAGTCGCCACGCATAAGAGCCCACTCTTCACACTGACGATTGTCTTCAAAATAGCAAACCCCGAATTCCCCACCGTCCGGACGTTTTTCAATCGCCAAGGTTCCGCCTTTGTCTGTGCAGTTTACGGAGGCTGGGTTGGCTAGACCAATAGGTTTGCTTTCAGAATTTATAAATTCAAAAGTTGATAAAATTTCCGTTAACAATTCTTCTCCAATATTTTCTTCACTGGTTTTAAATATCAAACCGGTAAATTTTTCATCTTTTAAATTGATTAAACCGGCAAGATCTCCTTCGTACAGACTGACCGACGGACCAGTGTGAACACATTTATCTTCAAAACTCAGACAATCAACCAAAATAATATTTTCGCTAATAACTTTTCTTGGAATAATGATTCGAGAAAAATCATTGCCGATAAAGCCCCAAAAATACTTATCATCTTCTTTCTTGAAACCAGCAAAATCCATATAAGAACTCGAGCGAGGAGCCGAAAAGTCTTTTGTAATTCCACCGACCATTAACTCGCTTGAATTAGAAAATTCACCTTTCACACTTTCGGTAGAAACCTTGAAATCAAAATTACCGAAACTTTTCGGATAACTAAACTTAAAACCCAATTCATCGTTTTGATAAACCTGCCAGTCATTTTCTGTCTCAGTTACTGCTCCAGGGCAAGCAGTTGTTGGCATCGAGGCGCTCGGATTTCCGTGTTGGATCCAGGCACCGTTTGAACAAAGCCAGGTATCTTCTGGGGTTGAAAAACGAAGGATGGCGAGACCGACGATTAGTAAAGCGAAAACGGCAATCGGAATGAGGAATTTTTTATTCATAAAAAATTACTTTTCAAAATCACTTTGTTGTAATTTAGATTGGCGTAAAATTGATTTAAAAGTTCCGTAACAAATTTCTTTTTCATGAACTGGGACAATCACTGTAAGTGTCGGATTTCCGGGTTTTCGGTATTTGGCATGCGAACCACTTTGTGAAATAAAAAAGAAACCTTTTGAATTAAGGATTTTTAAAATCAAACGCAGAGAAAATGGTTTAGGCACACTGAAGTTGAATTGAAGTAATGATCGGATTTTTTACTTCGAGTTTTTCTGGTAATGGCATGTCTTCAAAATATAACTCCAGGGCCTCGTGAAGATTATCCAGGGCTTGCTTTCTGGTTTTGCCAAAACTTGAAACTTCAACCTCCAAACATTGGGAAACATAATATTTTCCCTCTTTCCAAACCACGGATTTTAAATTTATTTTACGCATATTTTTCTTAATTTAATCTTACTCAGAATTCTCAAATTGGTCAAAAACTATTTCTTCACAAACTCATCAAAAGCCTTCTTATCACCATAAGGCAAAAAATTCTTTTGTTGTTCTTGAGCAAGAACTCCGGCGTGTTTAGCGTGGGTTATGCCACACCAATATTTTTCGCTCTCGCCGGCGATGGCTGACAAATAGTGCAAAAGACCATTGCCATAACCGCAATACAGACAATTTATTTTTTCGTGCGCTGTAAGATAAGACAATTTTTGACGATCAATAATAATATATTTTCCGCGTTTGACATAAGGCAAACCGTAAAGCGGAAAACAGACACGATGATAAATTTCTATGGAAATATCGGCGAAGACCAGGGGAAAAATCTGGAAGTAGATGAATGGGGCGGAGACTGAGTGGTTCCAGAAAAGGCGAGGATTTCTATTCAACTCTTGCCGAAAAATCATAGTTTAGGTTTTTGTTAAATTGATAAAATCTAAAATTTTTTTAATATCTTCTTTTTCAACCATCATTTCTGGCCAAATTAAATCCAAAAAAAGTTTTTCTTCGTTGTCGGAATCTTGATAAGAAATTTTTTTAATAAACTCACCATGACCGCTCCACTTAATTTTACTTTTTAAAAAAAAGTTTTTTGCTTTGTCTAATAATACTATTTTATTAAAATCAGAATCATCAGAACAAGGAATATCAGACATAACCAACTTGTTTGATTCTATAATAAATTTTAAAACTTTTTTTGGCATTAAAAAAATTATATTAAATAACATAACTACCAATATTCCACCATATACAATCATTCCAACCATGATAAAAAAAGTAAAAAAACCTGGCAGTTCAAAACCTTCCCACAGTAGGAAAGGCTCAAAAAAACTCTCAGCTTTACCGACGAATAAAAGGTCAAGTGGGGAAAGTAAAAGAAGACCGAAAATAAGTGAATAAAAAATTAATAACCAATTTTTTTTAGTTTTAATTAAAAGTTCTTTTTTAAATTGGTCAACGGCCATACCAGAATGCTTATTTAATCTTAATTTCCGTAACTTCGTAGCCAAGGAATGACGAAAGTGGTGATGAAATATTGAATGAACCGAGAGCAAAGGGATTCAAGGTAGCTTTGAGAACCAGTGGATTCTCGGCATTGGCCAGAATGACATACGAACCGAACCAGTTATTGGCTTGGATTGTTTGTACAGTCTTTTCGGTTCCATCAACGAGCAAAGAATAAGTTTGCCAATCGTTATCAGCTGTCAGTTTATAAATATCCTGACTCTTGGAGGCGTCGGCGGCTTTTTGTTGCAAGGTATTCAAAGCATTTTGGACCGAGTCACTCATACCGACGAGTGAAGCGATTTTTTCATCGAACAAACCAAGGGACAAAGTGGCGGTTTTTGTACTCACCAAACTTTCGTATTGTTCTTTAGATAACCAGATAATTGAATTATCCTCAAAAGATTGGTCACCTTCCGACCAATAAGCCGGCAAAAGAATTTTTGTACCATTATCCAAAGCGGTAGTTGAATAGTTTCCGGTTTTTGTGACGGTTTCGTAAACCGGCGTCGGGGCTTTTGTAGTATCACCAATAGGGTGACTGGCTGCCTCAAAAGCTTCTCGAACAGCAATAGAGTCAGCTGTCTCTACTTCAACTTTGTTCGACCAAGAAAAAGACACGAAATTTTCTGGCACGAATGAATCAACAACTAATTGATATTCAGCCAAGCCATCACCTGAAACTGTCTCGGCAAAAATACCACCCAGACCAAAAACTGTTTGTTTAATTGTAACAGTAGAACCCGACTGAAAATCCACGGCTTCGGCCGTGTCTTTGGCAGCAGTGTCGGAGGCTGGGATAGTTGGAGAACAACCGAAACCTGCCAGCACCAAAGTTGTAAAAAGAACTAAAAAATATTTATTTTTCATACATGGATAGTATAGCGAATTTCTGGTAGAATGACTATCGAAAGGGGGCGGAAAGGGTTTAAGGGGTTGAAGGGGATTTTTACGGTGGATAGGATCGGATTTATGTCCGAAGGGTTGTAGAGGTCCTAAAGGTATTGGTTTTGGTTGTTTGAATTGAAATTAAAAAAACCTATCCAACCAATCCTTTCAAACCTTTAACACCTTTCGGACCTTCGTCCACACCAACCACCCAACCTAAAAACCTCCCTGC
Organism: Candidatus Uhrbacteria bacterium; assembly: GCA_043805995.1. Lineage (GTDB taxonomy): Bacteria > Patescibacteriota > Patescibacteriia > UBA9934 > GWF2-40-263 > UBA12403. The sequence continues at coordinate 2,977 of JAZDHJ010000058.1, read as the reverse complement.
AACCCCTTAAACCCCTTTTACCCCTCAAAAAACATATGGAAAAACTCTGGGCTTTAATTTTCTTTATTGTTTTATCAGGCCTGCTAATTTCGGCTAGATTTGGTTTTATTTTTGCCGGTGGTGAAGGTTATATTAAATCTCTGCCGGTCACGATCGAGGTTGTTGAAGGAAAGACTCAAGTTGATCGAGCTGGAAAAATCCGGACAGTTGAAACGAGCGATTCGGTAACTCGTGGTGAAAAAATAATGGTTGGGGAAAATTCTCGTGCTTTTATTCGAATTGGAGAAAATATCACTGTCGCGCTCGATCAACAAACAGATATCGTTCTCGAACAGCTCTTCCCCACTCAGGTGGAAATAAAAATTGTTCGCGGTCGCTTACTTGCCAGCACCTCCATGGAAACAGAAAAACTTATTGTCACTTCACCAAAAGCCACCGGCGAAATTGCCGCTGGCTCAATGACGGTTGTACGTTATGATTTTTTGGACAAGACAACTTATGCGACCATCGGCAGTCCGGTTTTTATAGACGTTCTTGGAGGGCAAACTTTTCAACTTAACAACTCACAGGCCTTGGATATCAATGAACTGAATCCTGCTCAGCCAGTTCTATCGGAGTTCAATCCGCAAGCCAGCTCGGCGGCTGGGTTTTATGAGTGGGCGGAAGATAAATTGTCTGAACCTTGATTCGCTTGATTAAAGGATTGTCTTGATTTTTTTGTGCGGAATCAGGTTAATCAAGTAAATCAGAAAAATCATCCTCCTTCCTCCTACGCTCGGGCTTCGGAAGGACAGGTCGCTCGCGATGAGCTACGGAAGGACACGGTGGTTCAGACAATAATTCCCCCGCCAATCATTTCCTCACCAGCATAAAAAACCACTGACTGGCCCGAGGTCACAGCACGTTGCGGTTCTTTGAAAGATATTTTGACGGTATCTTTTTTTGTCTCTTCGATAATACATTTAACCAAAGGCTGGCGATAACGGATTCGACATTCACATTCGAACGGCAGAGTTTTTGGTTGATTGAACCAATTACAAGAATCCGCTTCGAGACTATCGGCAAAAAGTGCTTGTTCAAAATTACTGGAAACCACGAGTTCGTTCGTTGCTGGTTTTTTAGCGACGACATAATAAGGTGTACCGCCGCCAATATTTAATCCTTCGCGTTGACCAATGGTATAAAACGGTAAACCTTCATGGCTGCCGACAACTTTTCCGGTTGTCGTAACAATCTGGCCAGGTTTTTTAGGAATCCTTTGTTGCAAAAAATCTCGAATATTCACTTCACCCACAAAACAAATCCCCGTCGAATCCTTTTTATCCGCCACCGGCAAATCAAACTCATGTGCCTTTTTTCGGACATCAGGTTTCAACATATCACCAATCGGAAAAAGAACTCGCGGCAGAACCTCGGGTGGAATCGCCCAAAGGAAGTAAGTTTGATCTTTGTTGGAATCGGAGCCGGCGAAAATTTTATAACTCCCTGCAACCCCTTCCGCCCCTTCGTCCCCTTCTACCTTTTCAATCCGCGCATAATGTCCGGTGGCAATAAAATCACAACCAAGTTTGTCGGCTTCTTTTAAAAATAAATCGAACTTTACATATTTGTTACACCAGACATCGGGATTTGGGGTTCGACCAGCCTCGAATTCATGGAACATGTGGTCGATAACGTCGCGACGATATTCTTTTTCAAAATCAAAAGTCAGGAACGGAATGCCGAGTTTAGCCGCTACTCGCATGGCATCCCGGCGTTCGTTCTTCCAGCCGCATTCTTTTTTTTCACCATCACAATCAACGGCATCGGACCAATTTTTCATAAAAGCCCCGATAACCTCGTAACCCTGTGCCAACAGCAAAGCCGCGGTGACCGAAGAGTCAACGCCGCCAGACATGCCAACCAAAACCTTAAGTTTTTTATTTTTCATGAGAGCTTTTTAGCAGTTTTAAAGGAAAAAATCAAGATCTGGTTCATTATCAAAGGTTTGCCTATTGACTTTCTCGCCAAAAATGGTATTTTGTTTGGCCGAGACAAATGAGATCAACCTGAGTGGAGGTGTCCTGTGAGTACAGTGCTTAGACAACTGGCAGAAAAAGCTTTGGCCAAGGCCAGAAGCATTCAGGTCCCACAAATCCGCGAAATCGGGACGCCGGTAGACGAGAACTACCTACTGGCCTGGCTCGAGGCCACTGCCTTCCTCGCTGCCTGTGGGATGCTCGGAGACAAGTGGGCAGAAAACCTGGTTCTCAACGACAGACAGGTCTCGACCTTCTTCCTCGTTACCATTGCTCTTCGTCCTGAGGCCCTCGATGCGGCCACCCGGTCATACAGCCACTTCGATGCGGAGAATCACCGATTCTTCACGATCTTCGTCTTCGCCGCGGCGGTCTATTCGTGCCTCGACCTAGGAGAGCGGAAAGAAAGCTGGCGGCGGATTCAAGAGACCCATACCAAAGGCCTCCTCTCAACCGGACGAATATCGCTCGCGGCCCATGAACTGGCTGCAAGCCTTCAACAAGAGACGTCCGTGTTGGGGAAAGACTATCCGATCCACCAGGCTGTCGCGGCCATAGCAGCGGCCCCGCACCAATCCTGATCCGAGCCAATCGCCTTCCTGCACCCCGCCACCCAAGGCCCGGGTGTTTTTTTATTCAGAATTTTATTGAAGAAATAAAATCTTTCATTTCTTGCCAGACCAGCTGATTATTTTTACCCCATTCACCAGAGGCAACGTGGAAGATATTTATTTCGCCTTCGTCACAAACGGCAGTTACGTCAGCGGTGTGAATAGTGGTGCCTTTGGCCGTTCTGGTATTAAAATAAGTTAAAAAACTTTTAATTGTCCACCCCACCCGGTAAACCACTGGTTTGACCAGTGGACTCAAAAGGTTTGACCTTAACGCAGAAAAACAAAAAACATAGTAAAATTCTGACCGGTGGCTTATGAGATACGCTCTGGTAAGATTTCACTATG
>JAZDHJ010000057.1:0-7090 GCA_043805995.1 Candidatus Uhrbacteria bacterium | reverse complement strand
AAGTTTTTTCACTATATTTTTGCATAAATAAGCAGAGATTATTATTACTTTCTGCTTATATTTTATCACTTTTTATCATTCTTGGCTTGGGGAAAAGTGGATTGTTTTTTGGTTATTCGGGAACAGACCCCATAGGTCTCGAGTGGCAAGACGTGGATTTTAAGAGAAGAAAAATAAATGTTAGAAGATCTATCGTCAACGGCATTGTCGGCACACCAAAAAACAACAAAGGACGTTATGTTCCAATGACCGATGACCTTTGCCGAGCTTTATACGACGACAGAAAAACTTCTGGGTTAGTTTTCTGTCGTAAGGACGGTTCGGCTTTTTCGCAATTCATGGTCCGCGAGGCAATAAAGAGGATTTGCGAAAAATCTGGCATCAAAATTATCACATGGCACATTTTGCGCCACACTTTTGCTTCACAACTCGCTACTGAAGGTGTGACAATTCCAGCTATCAGGGATCTTATGGGTCACTCAGATATCAGTACAACTATGAAATACGCTCACTTAGCGCCATCAACTTTGCAGAGCTCGGTAGATGTTTTAGAAGCGGCAGAAAAACGAGAAACTGAAATTCTTGGGCAACAGGTGGGCAACAACGATAATTTCTTGGTTCAAATTCTCACCTAAATTATCGGTTGCAACCTCGAAATTTTCAGTCAACAAAAACAAAAATCACCGGACATCTCCGATGACTCTGAATGGTGGGCAAGGTGGGACTCGAACCCACGAGGCCTTTCGACCAGCAAATTTTAAGTCTGCCGCGTATACCAGCTCCGCCACTTGCCCAGCGACAAAAGAATAACAAAAAAAGCTTTATTTGTGAAGAGTTGTCAAAAACCAAAAGCCGTGTTATATTATTTTCGCGAAAAATGCGGTAGTAGTTCAGTGGTAGAACGTCTCCTTGCCAAGGAGAAGGTCGCCGGTTCGATCCCGGTCTGCCGCTCCATCGCGTTAAAGGCTTCTGTTTAGATCAGCTCCTACATTCTGGTTCAGAAAAGTCTAGCCAGAATCTCCTACTGTTAGTCAACATAAGCCTTTAACGCGATGAGCGTTTACAAAACAAAAAACACTTAGTTGGTGTTTTTTTGTTTTTTCGGGATCGACCAATCCCGGTAAATTAAAAAACTTCGGAATTTATTCCGAAGTTTTTTGTTTGGTTTTGTGTTGACTAAGCTAGGCCGAGTTTTTCGTTTACTCGCATTTGATTACTTCTAACCGCAGAAATTTCGCATTCGACGTATCGGTTGAGTTTGGTGAAAGCATCGCCGTTTTTGATGACTTCGTTGTAAGTATAATCGACTTTGTTTTCGACTTTATCGATTTTTTTGTTGGTCTCTTGAAATCGATCGTTAATAATGTCGAATTTAAAATCAACTGAGTCAAAGCCGTTTTTCGTTGAAATAGCTAAATCATCAACAGTGGTTTCTAAACGGTCAAATTTAGTGTTCATTTCACTAATTGAAATCGCCAGATCTTCTAATGTTACTTTTTGTTTTTTCATAACTTAGTCATTATAACACACCTAGGCGGCTACGGCTTCCGGGGCGGCGACGATCTTTTTGTCACCGCCACGTTTGGCAAAACGGAAACCGGATTTACTGCCGCTTTTGTATTGATCCTTGGCGACCTCCATGACAAATTCGCGCATTTCGCGAACATGAAAGTCGTCGAGACCGAAGCGTTCAGCCATGCTATTACATTTTTCGACTAAATTACTGTACCAGTTTTGAGATGAATTTGATTCCATATTTTTTGGGTTGGAAAATCGATTGATTTCCAAAATTAATTATTAGAAGTTGCCGGTAGAATGTTGGTGCTAAGACGACCGACGGCTTGCAGCCAGCCTGAACGATGGCCATTCTGCCAAGCTTCGCGAAGCCGTTGATAGAAGACTTCGGCGAGGAGAGTGCAGACTGCCGGTTGAATGCCGTAAGCATAGGCCGTGCGTTCAAAATCATCTTGCTGGCGCGAGAGATAATTTACTGATTTTGTCATATTTTTTTGGTTTAAGCCGTAAGCGTTTTTGAACGGCGTAAGCGATAAGTCCAGCAATAACCAACGAGCCGATAATTATGGCTCTTTTTTGGTCGGCTTGGCCGGCTGATTGTTTTCCGGTTGGTTCAACCGAAGCGACCGTCGGAATTATTTCTTCGGCTTTTTCGATGGTCAGATCTGTTTGTGAACGTGGCAGGAGATAAAATTTTTCAGCTGACTGGCCGACGATACCAACCGCGGTAATTTTTGTGCCTGGTTTAAAATCTGTCAAAACAATTTCTGTTCCATCTTTTATTTTGATTTGAATTAAACCGCTAGCCGTCTCAATTGTAAATTCCGTACTCGATTTTTCGGTGATCATACCGGCCACTTTTATGAGTTGACCAGCCTCCTTCTCGGTGATCACTTCGGTCTCGATAACGGCGAGAGAAATATTATTTTCAAGAACCGTGATTCCATCATCTTTACCGATTTTCACTCGCGGCTCACCTCGAATCAAGCTGGTAGTGCCGGTGAGTTCGACCCGGTCGCCGATAGTGAGCTCGGGAAAATCTCCATCCGACTTATAGATTTGAATTCCAGATTGATTGTCGGTTAAATAGAAAATCTGTTTGCCAAAAATATTTGGCGCAACCGAGACAATTCCAGTTAGAATTATTTTTGCGTCAGCCGCCAAAGCTCGGGCTTCGGCGATACTTACGCGAACCGGAGATTCTGTCGCAGCAGTTCGTTGGCTGTCGAGATTGGTGCTAGCTTGTCGAACCACTCCATTATCTTCTGGTTCGACAGTTTGCGGAAAGCCATTCGGTTCATTTGGCGTAAGCTGGTCTGTCCAACGCCAGAGGTCGCCGTCACGCGAATAAGTGAATTTTTTTGGCGCGTTTTCATATTGAATTTGGTCGAGCAGTTGTTGGTCGGCTGTGTAAAGCGTTACAGTTTCACTACCCGAATTATTAAGAGCAAATTTGTATTCAGTTCGAGTTACTGCGAGAAATTTTCCCGCCTCAAAAATTGTTTGATCCGGAAAAGTCCAGCTGTTTCCCGCCGCATCTTCGAGTGAGAGACCGGAAAGATTAACTGCCACCGAACCATAATTTTCTAGCTCGATGAACTCGTCAGTGGCGTCAGAACCGTCGGTGTTTGGATAGAGCTCAGAAAGACGCACCGTCGGCGGGGCAGAAGCTGTTTCTAAAGCCGTCACTGTTTCCAATGTTGATCCAGTCGTTGTCTCATCGTCTTGCTGAAGCTCATCTTGAGTAGAGGTGGACGTTGCCTCTTCCGAACCCTGAGCCGAGTCGAAGGGCAATTCCCCTGAAGCCTCCACCTCCACCTCCACCGCCACACCCCCAGTAATCACATTCCCCAACCCTCGCGTCGGCGTCTCGGTAAGTACAAAATTTCCACTCAAATCTCGAGCCACCGAATTTGGATCGCTGACGGCGGGAATTTCCGCCGAGCCATAAGTTAAACTGTCGATAACATCGCCATTCGGTGCGAGAAGAAAAATTTCATCACCACTATTATTGAGAACGTTCGATGAAAATTCAGCGACAGCTATTTGTCCGTAGCCGAGTAGTCCATCGGAGAACACCGCGGTTCGTCCGGAAGATTCCGAAATTTTCCAGCCAGTCAGTGGAATTACGTTATTGTAAGGATTGATAATTTCCACCCATTCTTTTTCACCACTGACCGGATCGGAGACGAATTCGTTGATGATTAGTGTGCCCGAAGGATAAGAGACGGCGATGGTTGGAGTTATTGAATTTGTTTCTGTTGTTGTGGCCGCTGTCTCTTCAACCGATTCGCTGATTTCGGAAGACGTCTCTGTCTCAGTTATTGTGTTTTCTTCGGTTGTTGGCGGTGGTTCAGAAGTTTCTTCTGTGACAGTTTCTGAGATTGTCTCAACCGGAGTCGAAATTTTTTCTCGAACTGATATTTCAGACTCAACAATTGTTTCTGCTGTTGATAATTCCTCGACTGTTGGTGTTGATTCGAAAGTTTCCGTGATGGTTATTTCCGAGATTGTTTCAGTGATTGGAATTTGTGTTTCATCAGGCGTTGCTGTTTCAGATTCTGACATCGGGTTCGGAATTTCTTCTGAGATCAAAGCCTCTTCGATAGCTGTAACCGTTTCGGTTTCCGAAACAGTATTTTCAGTTTGAGTATCAACGGACTCCTCAAGTTCCGAGATTTCTGACAACCCAGAATCTGGCTCGCTAACCGCTGGTTGATAAATTTCATTGATATTTGTTTCTTCAACCACCGATTCCGTTGTTACCTCTCCCAGATCCTGAGCTGAGTCGAAGAGTGAAGCCCCTTCAGCTCCTGATGCCCCTGAAGCCCCGGCCTCCTCCTCAACCACTTCTTCCTCATCAATCTCCGATGGTGGCGAGGCTGGCGGTAACGGATTCCAAATAATTGTTCCCGGCGTTCCAAGATCCAATCTGCCAACGTCGAAACCGTTCGATGTTTCGGCCGCCAGCCATGAAGTTTCGAGCGAACCGTTTGCCAGCGGTTCAACTCGAACCATTGAGACGGTGCCGTCTATTCCAGTGCCGCCAACGAACGGAGCTTTGCCATTTCCAGCTTCGTCTATCTGGCAGCCGACATTATTTTTGAGGGCCAGATGAAAACTGGAGTTGGAAAGTGAAATGGCCGTGTTGATATAATTTGGTGGTGCGGAGAGAGCCGAGCTCGTGTTTTCTGAACTGTAATTGGCAATCAGATAAGTTGAGCGAGGTAAAATCCGGCTGGTTTCAGGGAGAGTTAAAACCGATCCGCCGGTGCCCGCGCCCTCAATTGTCCAGTTAGCTAAATTTATTTCTTGGTCGCCGGAGTTTGCGAGTTCCAGCCATTCATCAACCGAACTTTTTGATGAACCGGCCCAACCGATTTCTGAAATAAAAACCGTTGAGCTGTTTTGTAAGCACGAATCTTCTGCTCCCATAACGCTCGCAGCTCCGAATTGATGCAAGAGCAAAGCCGCCAGGGCCACGAAACAGATTTTTTGTTTCATAAGTTTAATTGTTAATGATCAAAAATGATTGTCGCGAACAATCACGAGCTCGGCTAACAAAAAAGAAACAACCCCTGGGTTGGAAAAAATAAAATTTACATCACACCACCGTGTCATCCCGAGCCAAAGAGGGATCTCGCCGCGTTACCAATAAAATAACGAGGCGAGATTCCTCCGAGACGTTCGGAATGACAAGTGAGGATTTCGAATTTAGAATTTCCAACTCGGGGGAGTTGTTTCTTCTTGTTGCTGATTTAAGTTCAACACATTTTTTTACGTTTGTCAATGGTCGAGTTGGGGAAAAGTTGATAAAAATACGTTTTTCAGCTAAAGTCTTTTTGCGAAGTTGTTAAAAATTATTGTCGAACATTCGGGCAAGTGGCGGAACCCTCCTTCCTCCTCCGCTCGCGACGAGCTACGGGAGGACACGGTCGCTCGGGCTACGGAAGGGCAGGTTGGCATACGCGCTAGCCTTAGGAGCTAGTTTCCAAAAGGATTGAGAGTTTCCCGCCTTCGGAGGCCTGTGGCGGGCTCCCGCCAAAAGCCTCTGACGGCGGGGCGAGTCTCTTATTTCATTTAAAAATATAAATGCTGGAGTGGCGGAATTGGCATACGCGCTAGCCTTAGGAGCTAGTTCCCAAAAGGATTGAGAGTTCAAATCTCTCCTCCAGCACCAAAATAAAAATTCAATAACTATAACAATCACCTAAATAATCACCCCCCCAATTTCCACTCCGATAATCACCCCAACCAACCCCCTAAACCCATTATGAGAATAATCCTAATCCACGGTTTCAACGCCAGCCCGGACATGAATTTTCATCCTTGGTTGCGAGCCGAACTTCAAGACAAAGGTTTTGAGGTTGTTTCAGTTCGTTTGGATTTGCAGGTTGGTCAGGAATTAAATTTTCCATTAATCATGGAAGAAATCAAAAAGCAGATTGGTTATTTAAAGAATGACGATATTTTGCTCGGCCATTCGCTTGGGGCTTTGCTTATGCTTCAGTATCTTCAAGCCGCCGAAATGTTTGAAACACCACGAGCCGTTATTTTGGTGGCCGCGCCATGGAAAGTTTCTCGTCCGGAATTGCGTCAGCTTTTTGTCGATGAACTTGATGCTGATGTAATTATGTGGAAGGCGCGCGAGTTTGTGGTCGTCCATTCCAAAGATGACAAAATGGTCCCGCTCGAACACGGCAAAAAATTAGCCGAAGTTTTGCGGGCCAGATTTATCGAAAGAGAAGCCGACGACCATTTCATGGCCGCTGAATATCCGGTGCTCAGAGATTTAATTTTAGAGATTTCTAACACCCCATTTGAATTTGCCCCGGGCGAAGGTTTGAAGAATGATTTTGAATAGGAAGTAAAAAGTAAAAGATCGGTCGGTTTTAATCCAACCGGTCTTTTTTTAAAAAACTTGTCATTCTGAACCCTTGCCTGCCCATCCGTAGCCCGGCGAAGGTGGGTGAAGAATCTCGCCGCGTGATTACGATTCAACTCCCACCCAAATTTGTCCCACCCAAATTTTGACAAAATAATGGGGGGGGGTAAAATAAGGTTAGTTTTTAAGAATTAATTTTATTTTTTTATGGCAAATGGAGAAAGAAGTTTTGCGGACATTATTGGAGGAGAAAACTCGATGGAAAGAGACCGAAGAGAAAGAGCCGAAAAAGAAAGCGCTTTAATCCAAGTAGAGGCGGAAAATCTTGTTGCGCAATTAATGGCAAGAGTAAAAGAATTGATGCAAAGTAAAGATGGTCCTTTGAGTGGTTTTCAACACGGAGAAGAAAAGTATAGTGTATACATATTAGAGAGAGCAATAAAAGAAATTAGGCCTTCCAAAGAAGTGCCGATAAGAGAGCGGTATATATAAAATTTTTTAAAGTCGACTACTATTTGCGGTCGATTTTTTAAACTTTGAAAAAACCACGCTAATTGTCCACCCCACCCGGTAAACCACTGGTTTGACCAGTGGACTCAAAAGGTTTGACCTTAACGCAGAAAAACAAAAAACATAGTAAAATTCTGACCGGTGGCTTATGAGATACGCTCTGGTAAGATTTCACTATGT
>JAZDHJ010000056.1:0-4151 GCA_043805995.1 Candidatus Uhrbacteria bacterium | reverse complement strand
GGGATCAAGAAGACCAAGATCAGAACGGAGCCGGCGCACTTAAGTAATTCAACTAACTCATTAAAAACCAGCAAGCGTTACGATCGCCTTTGAGGCGACCCCACTCATTAAGCCACCAGCTTGCTGGTGGTGTCTAACTTGTTAAACTTAACTTAAACTTATAAGAAACTACTAACACAATTATTATGCCAGACAACGAAAAAGAATCACCCCCCGATTTAGCAGTTGTAGAAACTCCGGGTTCGCCAGAACCACCTAAAGAAACTACAGAAACACCTCGGTCGGAAGAAGAACAAAAAATGGACCGAGAGGCGCGGATCAATGAAGAGATGAGAAAAGAACAACAACTTCAAACCAAACGTCATTTTGAAGGCAAAGCAAAAGAGTGGCCGGCAACATTCGAAAAACACAAAACGCTTCTTCAAGAAATGTTAACTAAGGTGCAGAGTAAAGAATTAACCTCTGGACGCCAAGTTGATGAATTTCTCGCCAATCCACCCTTGGGCGAAGGCATCGAAGATCCTGACGCTCGAGCAATTATTATGGAGACGCTCGAGAAAATTCAACCTATCGCAGATATGCCACAGGCATTAGAAACACTAATAAAAGTTGCGTCTGGCGAGGGTGTTCAACTTAAGGTTAATCAACTTTCAAGTGACTTGAGTTGGTTTACAGATACACCGGAAGGTCAGGTTGCGAATGCGGAGATTCGGGCTGGTGTTGAGGCGCGTTTGTCTTTAAAATAATAATAATGTTGAGTTTTCTAACAAAAACTGAATATTATAATTAATTATATGGCCGATAGATTGAATGGTTATGAACCGTTTGCGGATCAAAAACTTTCCGATGCACAAGAACCTGATGAATCAGTAAAAGATACCGTTGAAACATATCAGGAACGTTTGGCTTTAGTGAGAGACCAGCTCAGAGTTCTTGGATGGGAGGAAAGATCAGAAGATGAGGCTGTTGTTTTACAAAAACAACGAGAAGACAAGCTCAAAAAGGAAATTGAAGAAATTGAACGCATTACTGGTAGTAAATTGAGTAAAGACGGTGTTGCACAGATGAGGAGGCGTCTTGAAGAAGATTCAAAAAAAGACAGAGAATTATATACTGCCAAATACGAGGAGTTGTTGCGTCAAGAAAGCGAATTAATAAATAATATTGAAAACGAGAAGCCAGACACACAGCGTGCCGAAGAATATTGGAAGCGAGCGCTTGAGGGTGAAAGCAGAATCGAAACACCCATGGATCCGAAATGCGAGATTAGTATTGTGGTTCCAGCATTTAATGAAGAGCCCGAACGAGTCATGCGACAAATCGACTCTCTTAAAAAACAAAAAGGCATGTTGCCTGGCTTGTTCGAGGTTATTTATGTCGTTAATAATAGTCCGGACCGTCCAAAAGAAGTTGCAGAGGTGAATGCTCGGCTGATTGATTTTTTACGACAAGATCACGGAATTCGTATTTATGTTATTGATAAAAGTTCGCCAGGAAATGAAATTCCAAATTGTAATGTTGGCAAGGCTAGAAACAGAGGGGTGGCCGAAAGTTCTCTTCGTTTTCAAGAAAACGGTCGAAATGGAATTATAATTCAGACCGATGCAGACACTTGGTTTGAAGACGAAGATTACCTATCAAAAGTGAAAGCAAAGTTGGATTCTCAGCCGGAAACCGTTGGTGTGGCCGGTGGAATTTATCTTGAATGGGATCCGGAAACTAAAGATCCGCAAGAGCGGGCTGAATTACGGAGAAAAATAGATCGGTTGTTTTTAAGAAAAATGGCGGAGAGGTTTTCTGAATTTCTTTCCAGTCCAAACAAGTTTGGTAATTTTGGCACCTCGTTTTTAGGAGCAAACATGATAAGTCGTTCGTTTGAATCAGCTGTTGTTGGCGGGGTTCCGGAAATTAAGGGTGGTGAGGATGGAATGTTTGGTTCAAAATTGGAAACCTATGGTTTAAAGAAGAAAAAGTCAGTCGTTGGAGCAAAACATGAATTGTTTGCCGCCACATCGTTTCGTGAGTCAGACCGAACGGGTTCATCGCTCAAAAAAATATTCGATTCAATTAATCCGGACGTACCAGAAATGGTTTCAAATATTTTTGCGACAACAGATTCAGGAGAACCAACCGAGGTTGAGTTAAATGACGCTTATATTAAGCGGCTGAAGGCGGCTATTCGAAAAAAAGAGGGCGGAAATGAATATATTGACGATTTCGAAAAATCTATGGCGTATATTCGTTTGAAATCAGAATAATTTTCGTTTAAAAAAAGGGTCGTCGGTTATTCCGACGACCCTTTTTTTCTTCCCAAACTTGTCATTCTGAGTGCCTCGCGAAGAATCTTTTTACTTTTCGTTTCAAAACAATAAACTTCCTTAATTAAATAATTAACAAATTCGATAATTCTCCCGCCGATGGAGGCCTTTGGCGGGATCCCACCAACCTATCCTTCCAAAACTCATCACAAACAAAAAAAATCCTATGGCGGCGGGAAATAATTTAACCCAACCATTACCTCTTCTCCCCAACCCCCAACCAAATCCTCAACCCTTCCTCCGATCCATATTTCCTCATCAAAGAAAGCCTTCTTTGAACCGCTTGCCTTATGTCTTTGATTTTACTTCGATCTTTTACAGCCGCCAGATGAGCAACCAAGGCATTTTTTTCTCGAACCTGAATAGCCTCTTTGTGATACCTGGCGAATGAACCGTCGAAATCGAAGAAAATACATTTGGCCTGGTTTTTAAAAATTATTTTGGCCAGTCTTTTAATCCTGTCGGTTCGGGTTTTTTCGGCAAAAATTAGGGCCTCACCTTTGGCGAACGGTTCAAAATTTACGAGATTTTCCAGAGTACTGAGTGCCTTATTGTCCAGAATAATTTTCCAAAGAATTTTTTTCTGGGTTTCTTTTTCGACATTTTTTATTTTTTCCACCAACCAACGTTTCATCTCCCGAGCCTCAGTCCGTTTGAATGGCGGAAAACAATCGGTTGCCCCGCCACTTAAAACGATCGATCCTTTCGTGTCGGCGAAACGATCGAAGAGGAAATTAAAAACTTGGGTCAGATAAGAAAAGTAATTTTCGTCAGTCATTATATCCTTTGGAATTCCGTAACCGCAGATGAGGGCAGAGAATTGAGAGGTTTTCATACGGCAGGATTATAACAAAAAAAGCGGTTAGCTAAAATTGTCCGAAGTTGATCTGGCGGATAACGAAAATTGACTAAAAATTCCAGTTAAAAAATTATTCTCCCTCCTTCACTGCCACAGTGGCCTTCGATAGGCCTCAGGCCACCATGAGCCGAGTCGAATGGTGGGGGAGGGTGGGGTGGGGGAAGTTACGCCAATGCCAAAAATCTACGTTTTCTACAACTTCTACGTTTCTACCTAACAAATAGCAAAAACCCGGAAAACAAGCTAAAATAACCTCATATGAAAACCTGGCAAACTCCCGAGCTTAAAAAATTAGCTAAAGCTTTTTTGGTTTTAGAAAAAGAATCCGATGTGCTTAATTTTTTGCGAGACCTTTGCACTTTGGAAGAACTCGAAGTGCTTTCAAAACGCTGGCAGGTGGTTGAACTTTTGAATAAAGGTGTTTCTTACCGTCTGATCGCCGAAAAAACCGGGGTCAGCACCGCCACGGTGACTAGAATTGCTCATTGGCTGACGAGCGGTGAAGGTGGTTATCGAGCGGTTGTAGATAAATTGTTGCCAAAAGTTGGTAAATTTCGAAGAAAATAAGAATATTCTGACCAGCTAGACTCGATTACTGACTTTGTAAATAAAATAAATAAATTATCGTGGGTTTTTTAAGAAGTTGTTGTCAGCTGTAGCAAAAACAGAAAAACATAGAGAATATTCAGACCAAATTGGTTAACTGCTGACTTGGGGATAGAATAAGACAACAACTTCTTGACACCTTTTCCTTAGTGTGTTACTGTGTTAATACACTAAAACAAACGGTATGAAAAAAGTGTTAACCACCAACCATCATTCCAACGACCCAAGCTAATTGTCCACCCCACCCGGTAAACCACTGGTTTGACCAGTGGACTCAAAAGGTTTGACCTTAACGCAGAAAAACAAAAAACATAGTAAAATTCTGACCGGTGGCTTATGAGATACGCTCTGGTAAGATTTCACTATGT
>JAZDHJ010000055.1:0-2213 GCA_043805995.1 Candidatus Uhrbacteria bacterium | reverse complement strand
GTTCTGAAGTAGATATGAGGCAAGCGCCCATTTTTCTTTTACTTCAGAACTGGCGAATATGTCCTTAGCCCGTTTAGCTAAGGATAATACAGTGGAAAGCGTGATTTCGTGGTTAAATTCGGTTTTGTTGAATTGTTCAAATTCATCTTTTAGTTTTGCTAATCTATCATCGAGTTCAAGCGTTTTTTTGTGGTAGGCGTCCTTAGTAATACCTCCGTCTGAATAAAGGTCAAGGAGACGGCTCTGGCGGTCTTCGATACCCTGTACCTCTTTACGAATCCTATCGACCTGTCGTCTGTTGTTAGCCAGTTCGTTTTTAGTCGAATTATTCAATTTTGTAACCAAGGTTTTTATTCTCTCCTCGGGGATATTCCCGAGGAGTTTTAAAACCTTGTAAGTTTGTTCTAAAAGGACATTTTCGTTGATATATTCTCTTCGACAATTTCCTTTGGCATTGGTACACGAGTAATAAGTGTACTTTTTGCCGTTTTTCTTCACCTTCAATTCGGGTGATATAGCACACCCACAGTGTTTACAGCTCAACAGTCCACGAAAGATGTAATCTTTGACCTTATACTTGTTTTTAGGCCGTTTACGCTTGCCCTCCATAACCTCTTGGCATTTGTCAAAAAGTTCTTTGCTAATAAGCGGTTTATACTTATGCGGATAGCTTCCGTGGATTTTGGACATGGCAATACCATGATAAAAGGTATCCTTGAGCATATTTTCTATGCTAGAACGGGTTAATTTGTTTCCTTTGGAATTTTTAAGACCGACACCAAACATTTCATCATTTAAAGTTTCCAAGGAAAATTTGCCGGAAGCATAGAGCTGAAACATTAGCTTGATTAGAGGCGCATTTATCGGGTCGGGTTCAATAGTTTTCTTGTCATCAGCTGTTCTCACATTTTTATAACCAAAACGTGCCTTGCTGACCCAAACGCCTTCACTCCGTAATTTTTCAAATGCCCGTTTTACATTGTCGCTGATGGCGTTTGAATAGTATTCAGCGACATTGATACTATTGTTAAAGTTAAACTTTTCGGAAGCCGAAACACCCGGTTTCATAGTCTGCCCGTCAGACACAAAGTGTATTTCCAACTTTCCTTCTTTGGCTCTCTGAAAAAGTGAGTTGACTCGGGTGTCATAAACATTTCTGGTAAGGCGGTCAACTTTGTCGAAACAGACAATGACCTTATTTTTCTGCTTGTTTAGGTATTCGATGAATTCATCGAATTTGTCGCGCCGATTTTTAAAGGCGCTTTCTTGTATCTCAAACCGTTTAACAATCGTCAATTTTCTGTATTCGCAGTATCGCTCAATACGGTTTATTTGAGCGGTTAGGGAGTTGCCAGCGTCCTCTTGCTCTTCGGTTGATACACGAGCGACAGCTATTACTTTTGTTTGGGTGTTTTGTAAGTCATCGGCGTTTGAATAGTTGTACATATGGATTTTAATTTAGCTTTTAATTTATTTGGTAATTATTCTCTGGTTTTATCTACCTGGTAATCGTTGGCTCATTAAAGCTAGTGTCTTTTTTATTTTTAGACAACCAACTGTTTCAAATCGCTGTTAAGGTGGCTTGCTTGTTCCTAAAATTAACTTGTCGAATTTTTCTAGGCCGTCATCTATTTGTTTTGCCCAATTGCGAAGTTTCCCAGTTGATAATATATCGCTGGCCTTGTCCAATTCTTTTTTAATCGAAAGCCATTGGCGATTGGAAAAATACGGTTTTATCTCACGCAAACTTTTCTCTCTGGCCATAGTGAGCCAGCCGACCAGATTGGCGATTTTGTTTGGTTTGATTCCGTTAAATTTCAGGGTGTGAAAAATTTCGTGGGGGCTTTGAACGATTGAGAATAAGCCGAAACTGTGTTTTTTGATTTCATTGTTCCAATAGTCGAGAAGGATTTTTCGGCTCAAATCTTTGTTGAAAACATTTTCCAAGGTTTGATTTTTGACTCCGAATTTTTCTAAAACTTCTTTTTTCTTTTTCGGGACGCATAATCTGGCTTCAAATCTTAAAATTTCAGTGTTAGGAAAACTTTCGGCCAAAGCTTTTTCGTTTCCCATTTTTTGTTTATCGGTTGCTCGGCTCTTTGGTTTGGTCAGGTCGGCTATTTTGTCATAGATGACGAGTTCGTGACTGGTGGCGTGAAAATAGAGTGCTTCACCGCCTCCGATATAACCGACCCTGGTCATATCAAAAGTTT
>JAZDHJ010000054.1:0-11689 GCA_043805995.1 Candidatus Uhrbacteria bacterium | reverse complement strand
TGAAATCTTACCAGAGCGTATCTCATAAGCCACCGGTCAGAATTTTACTATGTTTTTTGTTTTTCTGCGTTAAGGTCAAACCTTTTGAGTCCACTGGTCAAACCAGTGGTTTACCGGGTGGGGTGGACAATTAAATAATTCGAAAATTCAATAATTTCCACTAATATGTCCACTCCAACCCTCATCACCACCTACGTAAACCCCGACCTCGACGGCATTGCTGGCATTACGGCCTACGCCGAGTTTTTGCAAAAGGCTGGTCAAAATGTCGTGGTTGGAACTATCGACAAACTAAGTGATGAAACCAAATATGTTTTGCATCGTTTTGGTTTTGAATATCCAATGTCCATTTCAAACTCGAACGGTTTCGATGAAGTGATTCTCGTCGACACCAGCGATCTTAACGGGCTCGAAGGCAAAATTGCTCCAGAAAAAGTTATCGAGATCATCGACCATCGAAAAGTTCATGAAACCGAGAAATTTCCTAATGCTAAAAAAGTCCAAATCGAGCTCGTCGGCGCAGCTGCAACTTTGGTGGCTGAAAAATTCATGGAAAGACGAATGGAAATCTCGGAAAAATCAGCCATTCTTATTTGTACAGCTATTATTTCTAACACTCATAATTTCAAAGGCAGTGTAACAACCGATCGCGATCGAAAAGCTTTTGATTGGTTGAACCAGTTCGCCAAACTACCAGAAAACCTCTGGCGAGAAATGTTTTTAGCCAAATCCGACTTGTCAGGAGACAAACTGGCCGAAACCATCAGAAAAGAATTTGCTTGGTTTGTTATGGGCGACAAAAAAGTTGGCATTGCTCAACTCGAGGTACTCGAGGCGAAAAAATTGCTCGAAGAAAGAGGCACCGAAATCCTACAGATTCTAGAACAAACAAAAAAAGACATGGAACTAGATTTAATTTTTCAAAACACCGTGGCGATTGAGGAAGAAAAAAATTATTTTGTAACTGATGACGAACAAATGCAAAAACTTTTAGAAAAAGTTTTTGAAATCGAGTTTATTGGAAGTGTCGCCGAGAAAACCGGTCTGGTGATGAGGAAACAGATTGTACCGTTATTGAAAGTGGAATTGGAATGATCATCTGAACCACACCCCACACTGTCATCCTGAGCCATAGAAGGATCTCGCCACGTGACATCAATCCAAATCATAATCATCAGCAAATCATTTTAATCATTGACCACAGACAACCACCCAACAAATCCCTCAAAATCCTATCAATCAAAGAAAATCCCAGTTAAAAAACACCCCCGACCACACAGTGATCGGGATACGGTAGGCGAGACAGTCTCGTCTACGAAGAACTTTGTTTCGAAGCAGCAGCCGCAGCACGAATTCGAGCCAGCTTCTTTTCTCCTTCGGCGGCCGAACAACCTTCGACCTCGGCCTGAGCCTCAATCAACTTCGGGTCACTCGGCGCCGGCTCGGACATGGCGATTTTGTGCTCTTCGCAATAGCTCCGAAGAAGTTGGACAACCGCCGCCTCGCCAGCTTCACTCTGCACACTCAGCCGGATAGGCGTCTCGACTTCGTCCAGGAACAGAATGAGAGCATGCAACTTTCGTTCCACCACACGAAGACGCTGTTGGCATTCTTCGATACCTTTCTTGATGGTGGCGAAATTTCGAGACTCCGGAGTTCCTTCAACCGCTCTTTTGTAACGCTTGATATCGCGATTCAAGGCTTCGGTGTCGTGGATGATGCGCTTGCGCTGAGCAATCAACACTTCCACCGCATCGGTCGCCATTTGACTGGCCAACATTCTGGCTTCGGTAAACTCGACTGGAATAGCATCTTGCAACTCGGCAAGAAACAGCTTGGCTCGAGCCCGAGCATTCTTGGTCGAGACCAACCAGCGTTCTTGTCGATTTTTTCGGTTGTTGGTCCAGCCCGTGGTGACCTTGGTTTTGAACTCAACCGCCTTGTTGTAACCACTGTAAACCAACGATGTCAACAACTTTACAAGAGCCACCAGTCTACGCTTGATGTAAGTGGCTGTTAAACCACTCGCCAAAAAAAACCCAGTTATACGCCACTCAACACCGAGTTCTGCCCAGTGTTCCGAATCGGACGAAACCCAAGATGCCCCAACGACAAAAAATACCAGCCACATAACACTAGAAACTATTATTATACCGTCTCTAGGTTCAATATCATCTGTGCACGGATTCCATTCTTTCCGTGGTTTAGCTGGTTTCAAAAGAGAAAACCAGAAAGCAAGCAGGAACTGAACTGACACGATGACGGCCGGAATCCATATAAGACCTGGATAGGCGAAAGCAGCTGCGGGGATTTCGAACATTTGAAACTCCTAGGTTAAAGGAAAGAACTAGACTGGTCACGTTAAACAAAAAACGTAAAAGTGTCAATTGCTTGACCAAAATCACAAACCCTGCTAAATTCTATTCATTATTAACTAACAGTAGGCGTCTCTCTTGGCCTGCGGATTGAGCTCCGCTGGCTCGGAATGGCGCGACTTCTCGAAAAATATGCTCGATCCACAAAAAAAACAAAAGATTATTGAGAAATTCCGCACCCACAAATCCGACACTGGTTCACCTCAAGTCCAAGCCGCTTTGCTGACCGCTGAGGTCAAAGAGCTCACCGAGCACTTGAAAAAGCACAAAAAAGACTTTTCCAGCCGTCGTGGTCTGATCAAAAAAGTTAACGAACGTCGTCGCTTGCTGACCTATCTTGAACGCGAAGACAAAAAAGCCTGGCAGAAACTTAAGGACGAACTTGGCTTAAAGTAATTTTATAAAAACCTTGCGTCCTTGGATGTAAGGTTTTTAAAAACTTTTTTTTCTTGTATAATGTAAATGCTAAAAAACTTTTTAAACTCCAAATTTTTTAATTAAGGATAACGAGGCGGGGTGTTCCATTTATAAATACCGTGGCGAGATCCTTCTCTGGCTCAGGATGACGGGTTTTATTGCCTCCGTTGCCTTTGTTGCTTCTGTTGCCAGCAAAGGCCTTTCCAGCCTCTCAAGCCTCTCCGGCCTTTCAGGCCTTAAATCCATATGATCAACCATCCAAACCAACGCATCGGTGTCTTCATCGACACACAAAACATGTATTACAGCGCTCGAAACGTTTTCGGTCGCAAAGTTAATTTCGGCAACATTGTTAAAGAAGCTGTCGGCGAGCGTAAACTTATCCGAGCTATCGCCTACGTCGTCCGAACAAAGTCGGAAGAGGAGCGTCCGTTCTTCGACGCCCTGCAAAATCTTGGTATCGAGACCCGTGAAAAGGAATTGATGCAGTACGAATCCGGTCAAAAGAAAGCCGACTGGGACGTCGGCCTGGTCATCGACATTGTCCGCATGCTCGATATGCTCGACGTGGTTGTCCTTATTTCCGGCGACGGTGACTTTACGGCTTTGGTAGATTATGCTAAAAATCGTGGTCGAATCGTCGAAGTCATGAGTTTCCGCGAAACGACTTCCAGCAAACTGGTCGAAGCCGCCGACAACTACATAAACCTCTCAGAAAATCCAAAAAAATTCCTCATCGGCCCAGTCCATCGCGGTCCCATGAATCCGCCAAAAGGCGGGGAAGTGTTGATTGAGAAGGTTGAGATGGCGGAACCCTTCGACCTGGCTCAGGGCCTTCGAGTGGATGAGGTGGTGGGTGACGAGTTTGATTGGTTAAAAAGTTAACAAAGGTTACGAATCAACGAATTGTGAACGAAATCACGAATTAACGAATTTGACACGAAACGGATTTTTTATCCAATATTCGTTGCCGATTCGATGATTCGTGATTTCGTCAAGATTCGTGATTCGTAACAATAATAAATAACCGTCCCTCCGAGACAGCGAGATGCTCGAATAAAATTCGAGGTCTTAAGCCTCAGAGGGACACAAAATTTCTATGAGCGATATCAAACGCTTCGAAACCGATTGGGGTGGTAAAAAACTTACCATCGAAACCGGCCGTTTTGCCGAGCAAGCCAATGGTGCTTGCACTGTTCAATATGGCGACACGGTCGTCATCGCCACCGCAACCATGAGTGAATCTATGCGTGAAGGTTTGGATTTTTTTCCACTCCAGGTTGAATTCGAGGAAAAACTTTACGCCGCCGGCCGCATTAAAGGTTCCCGTTTTATTAAAAAAGAAGGTCGGCCAACCGACGAAGCTGTCCTGGTCGGCCGTTCCATCGATCGCGGACTTCGCCCGTTATTCGATGATCGCATGAGAAACGACATTCAAGTCATCGTCTCCTGTTTGGCTTTTGATGGCGAAAACGATCCGGATATTACCGGCATCATCGCCGCCAGCTGTGCCTTGCACATGAGCGACATCCCTTGGAACGGTCCAATCGCTGGTGTTCGCGTCGGTGAAATCAACGGCGAAAAAGTTCTTAACCCAAGTTACGAAGCTCGCACAAAATCCATCCTCGACTTAGCTTTCGCCGGCTCAGATGGAAAAGTTGTCATGATTGAGGCTGGCGCTAACGAAGCCTCAGAAGAAACTTGTCTCGAGGGATTCGAATTCGGAATGAAACATTTGCGCAAACCACTCGAACTCATCGAGCAAGTTCGCAAAGAAGTCGGTAAACCAAAAAAAGATGTTTTTGCTCCAAAAAATACGGAAGAAAAAGCTAAAAACGAACGCCGAGAAGTTATTGAAAATTTGGTTCGTCCGTTTATTCTCGAAAAAACCCAAGAACTTTTCTTTGGTGAGCCAAAAGCCTCCAAAGTCGAGCGTCGCTTGGCCAAAAACAAGGTCAAAGAACTGACTGCTGATTTTCTAACCAGTCAAGAGATTTCCAAAGACGATCAAAAATACGGTTTGGCGATTGTCGGCGATGTTATTGAAAAAGAAATCAGCCGCGCCATCATCGAAGACGGAAAGCGGGTCGATGGCCGGGCCATCAACGAGATCCGTCAGCTCCTCGGCGAAGTTGCTATCTTTCCAAGAGTCCACGGTTCCGCCCACTTCAAACGAGGTGAAACTCAGGTCGTTTCCATTACCACTCTCGGCGCACCTGGTGACGAACAAACTCTTGATGGCATGGAACTCGTTGGAACAAAACGTTTCTTCCATCACTACAATTTCCCTCCGTTCTCTGTCGGTGAATGTAAACCAATGCGTGGTCCTTCCCGTCGCGACATCGGACACGGTGCGCTGGCCGAAAAGGCCCTCGTCCCAATGATGCCAGACAAAGAAACCTTCCCTTACACTATCCGCGTAGTTTCCGAGGTCCTCGGTTCCAACGGTTCAAGCTCAATGGCTTCAACTTGCGGTGCTACTTTGGCTCTTATGGACGCCGGTGTACCTATCAAAGCTCCAGTAGCCGGTATCGCCATGGGTTTGGCCAGTGATAAAAAAGGTAACTGGAAAGTCTTTACCGACCTTCAGGATTTGGAAGACGGCGTCGGCGGCATGGATTTCAAAATTGCCGGTTCCAAAGAAGGCATCACGGCCATTCAAATGGATACTAAGACCGATGGTTTGTCTTTCGAGATCATTAAAGAGGCGATCACCCAATCTCGCGAAGCCAGAATGCAAATTCTCGACGTGATTACCGGAACCCTGCCAACTCATCGCCCAGATTTGTCACCATATGCACCTCGCATTATTACTTTGAGAATTAATCCAGCCAGTATTGGTAACGTCATCGGTCCGGGTGGTAAAATGATCAACGAGATTATTGCCACCACCGGTGTCCAAGCTATTGATATCGAAGATGACGGTTTGGTTTGTATCACTTCCACCAATGCCGAAGGTGCTCAGGAAGCTTTCGAGTGGATCAAAAACCTAACTCGCGAAGTCGTGGCTGGTGAAACCTTTAAAGGTAAAGTCACTCGCCTCATGGATTTCGGTGCTTTTGTGGAGATTCTACCAAAACAAGAAGGTTTGGTTCACATCAGCAAACTCGCCCCTTGGCGCGTCGAAAAAGTTTCTGATATTGTTAAACCGGGCGATGAAGTCTTTGTTAAAGTTTCAGAAATCGACGACATGGGTCGTATCAACCTCTCAATGAAAGACGCTGTCGGCAATGTTTACCCAGAAAAACCAGCCGCCCCACCAACAAACAATCGCCCACCAAACGTCTCCAGACCAATGAACAACCAATTCTAATTGTCCCGACAGAAAAATCTGGACCAAGCCATGTCTAGACTAAACATTCCACTTTCCACCAGTTCAGGAACCCGCCGTCACCGGCGGGTTCTTTGGATTGTGTTGGCTTGGCTGGCTTTTGTTTTGATTTCTGTCGTCTTGGCCAATGTTTGGTTTAACCGAGACACACTGTCTGGCTACGCCCCAGATAATTCCACGACCACAGTTCATCTCTACTTGTCTAAACAGACCTGGACAAAACTCCTGACTGATTTTGGCAACCTGCCTTTAATCACCGATCGGCCGCTAACCATTCGTGATCTGGCTTCATACAAACCCAGTGAAATCTCAATTTTTATCCTCGAAAACAACACTTCAGCCGTAGCCATTCGAACCAGCGAAGACAATCTACCAAAAGAAATCCTCACTTCTTATGGTATAAACCTGCAAAAGCTCGGCCGAAACCGCTGGTTGCTCTCCTCTCAGCCCCTTCCGTTCTCAATAAAAGGCCAAACTAGCTGGTCACTTGGCTCAATCTGGCCAGGAACTTTAGGAAAAATCCAACTGTCTGATTTTTCTGGTTTTATAAGAGGTGGCAAAACTGGTTATTCGGTCGAAATCCCAAAAACCAAGATTACCGGCAGCAAACTACCAAGTCTGCCCGATAACACCGTTATGGCCGCAGTCATTCAATCAAACACCAATCTGACAGTTTCCCCACTCACCCACCAAATTGACCAACTTTTAGAGCCTTTAGGCTCTGTCCAAAGTGAAGACCTAGTAAAAAAACTCCAAGAAAATGGCGGATTGGTTCTTTTGTCAGAGAAGGCTGACGGAGTCGAAGGTTCGGACTTTTTAATCGAAACCAAACTAGATTCAACCGTTTTATCCCAAATTTTACAAATCTCGGCCGCTTTTAAAAACACCACAACTGAAAAAATGGAAATGCCAGATGGTTCAACCGCCGAGGAGATGATCGTAAATCCGTCACTCGTCGAATTTGTCTCGGTCTGGATCGGTGGCGAGGAAGCCAAGAGTGTCCAGACCGCGGCTGGCCAGATTTTAACCCTGGATCGAGAGGCGGCGGACATTATTACCTCCAATAGTCAGCTACTCGAGGCCTATCTGCTCAAAAAAACCGAGAAAAACCAACCAAGTTGCGGTTCTAAAAATAATTTAATTTATCTCAAACCAAAACTTATCAACCAATCGTTTTTCGGTGACCACAATTTTGTTCCAAGTCCGACTTTGTTAGAAATTGCGCTAAGGTTTGAGAAAATTACCTTAGATGACCATAAAATAAATCTTTGTTATTAGAAAAAATCCTTAGGCTGTGGATAAGTCAGGTATAAGTACCCAAAACTGTGGATAGTTTTCCACAGTTTTTGTTTTGCCTTGAACCTCTTCTGTGGACAACTTTCATTTTTTCTCTAAATTTAGCCAAGATGTTAGCGTTGACTTTTTGTGTTCAAGCGTGTATAATTAAAGCACAAGGTTGAGTCAACCAAACGAATTAGTTCTTTATAAAAATCAAACGGGAAGTTTTCCGAAAGAAGGCAAAAAAAATAACTGGTTAACCCCATTTTCCAGTTATAACCTTAAGAACTTTCTAATTTGGATGCAGAACGAGGAAAGATTTAATTTTTTCAGGAAACGTATAAAAGATACGTTGAGTGAAAAAATTAAATCTTGACGAAGTTATGCGCCAAATTAGGAAGTTCTCCAGTTTCGGAAAATATCCCACTTCTTTACTTGTCAGCTTACTCAAAATAAAAACAAAAACCAAAAAAACAAGTAACTACGGTCCGTCGCAACTATACACGGGGATTAACCCCGTGTCGCCGACAAGACCATTGATTGGTAGAGAAGTTGAGTCGTCTTAGGACAGATGTGTCCCATGGGTGTCGAGTTTAAGGAATTAGCCAATTAGTTCCTTGTACCCGACCCCCACGGTTGATTATCTGTCCCCCGTGAGGGGGTTCTGCTTATATATTTTATCTCAAGCAACCAACCCCCTTCTTTTTTTTGGGATTTTTTTGGTTTTAGGGGTGTTTTTTAAAAATAAAAGCCCTGCACCAGATTGTTCCAAAGAACTTTCTGAAGCAGGACTAAGAAGATGTGGGCAAAGACATTCAACCAACACCATCGAACTCAGGACTTCGGTAGACCGAAGACAAAGAGAGTGCGTGTCTTTTGGAGAAAGCGTCGCCTAGGAAACCCCGTCTTAACCTCTACCGATGTATCCAACAACACCCACCCCGCCGCCAACATCTCGTCTCGGCGTCTTTCAACGACTTCTCGGGAATCGTCGAGGTCGGTTTGGATGTTTTGAATTTCTGAGTATTGACTTAGGTCTGGTACCAAAACCACGTCCTCCTGTGAACTAGCTGGAAGTGAGCTTCCTCGTGGCGTCTTGGCAGCCAGCCTCGTATCCGATCATGAAGATGGTGGCGAGCAGGTCGGAAACCACACAGGTCTCGCCAAGAGCATTCAGAGCCAGGAGTGCGCCGAGCACTTCAGCTCGGATAGGTTCGTCCGTGGTGGCGTTCCTGAGATCGCCCGACGCCATCCATCTACCAAGTACGCGGGGGTTTTCGTGGTCTGCGAAGAATCCGTCCGGATTTTTGAGAAACCGTTCGGCACGGTCTCCACTCAGAAGCACACACGAAACTGACCTGCATCCAGGATAACCCTCCTCGATACGAACAAACACGTGTGTCACGGTCTTTTCCTCCTAGAAATCCCAACCCCAGCATAGAGAAGGGACACTGAAATTTAGCCTATTTGGTATCGAACGTCAATCTCAACCAATCAAAAAACTTAAAAATGGCTTAGAAATAAGAAGAATTGTTATTATTTTTCTTTTTTTTGTTTATTAAATTCGGTTTATTTATTTCTCCCATCGTTTTTCCCGATTCTAAACAAACTCACTGATGACATAGATTTTCAGGTTTCACTAATAAACCTATAAAATATACTATACTTTATAGGTTTTCTGCCACAACCTATAAAATATTCTTGACTTTTATAGGTTTAAATGGTATTATATTTCCATATGAACGAACAAAACCTACGAATAGGTGAAGCCGCAAAAATACTTGGTGTATCAATACAAACCCTGCGAAACTGGGAAAAATCTGGCAAACTTAGTGCTGAGCGAAGTGAAGGAAAGCAACGCTTTTATTCTCTTCGAGAAATTAAAAACTTTGCTCTAGACCTAAAAATATTAGGCTTTGCCTGGGCTACAAGCGCATTACCACCGGAACTCCCTGATGAATTTTATTGTGAACGTCCAGATCGTTTTACAAATCGGGTGGCCAAAATGGGCACAGAACTTCAAAGGTCGGAAAAAATATCAGAAGACCTGGCCTCGCTCCTCACCCTCGTGGCGGGAGAAATTGGCGACAATTCTTTCGCCCACAATGTTGGTAACTGGCCTGACGTGCCTGGTATTTTTTTTGGATATAATATCGACAAACGAATTATTGTTCTGGCGGATCGAGGACGCGGTGTCAAAACGACACTCCAACAAATCAGACCAAGTCTGGCGACTGATATAGAAGCTCTAAACGTGGCTTTTACAGAAATCGTTTCGGGAAGAAATCCGGAAAAACGCGGCAACGGGCTCAAGGTCGTTCGCAATGTCATAGAGTCAAACAGAATCAGTCTTTTATTCCGTTCGGGAATAGGTCTGGTTAACATTCCTCTAAATTCCGGCTCGATGCGGATTACCATGGCCGACGGAAATATTCGTGGGACATTCGCTGTTATACAATTCTAAAAAAAGGACTCTCTCATTTGGCACACAACTTCGTCAAAACCTGGATTTTTTTGTTCAACGTATGCTTATACGTCTCACAAAAAAATCCAGGCTTTTCCTCGTTCTGCACTCAAATAAGAAAGTCCTAACAAATATAGATATGCAAATTATACAACTTAAAAAATTTGGCAACGTGCTCATTTCTCGTCCCGCAGGTTTGGAGGCATTTAACGCCATCCGTCCGCAACTTAATCCGGAAATATCTGTCCAAATCGATTTCGATCAAGTTCTGACAGTAACACCCTCCTGGCTTGATGAATTTCTGACACAGCTTACCAACTACAACGGTGGAAGAGTGGAACTGTTGCCGACAAAAAATGCTTCTGTTCTGGCCGCCTTACCGGTGTTGGCAGAAGCACGAAAAGATCTTGTGGCCGCCACCGTTCTTCGAGCACTTGAACGAATGCGCGGTTAAAATAAAAAACCAAAAGTTATGGAAATCAAGAATATTTTAAAAGAAATTCGCCAAGAACTTAAAGAACTGGCAAAAAATCCAAATAATGTTAAAGATTATTCTCGTTTTCACAAAGACGGGAAAAAACATATTAGTCTGACATCAGCTGTAACCAGAAAGCTTTATTCTGAAAAATTTAATCAGATTAAACATTTGGATAAAAAACAAATCCTCGGTCTTTGCGAAAAGTTATTGGAATACAAAGACGATTCTTGCCGCGGCATGGCTTTTGATTGGGCGTTTAGAATCAGAAAACAATACACCAAGGAAGATTTTGTGATTTTTGAAAAATGGTTGGATAAATATGTCGATACATGGGGAAGTTGTGATGATTTGTGTACTCATGCTTTTGGCAATCATTTATTAATGTTCCCGGAAATTATTTCAAAAATTCACCTCTGGACAAAATCAAAAAACAAATGGAAAAGAAGGGCTTCGGCTGTAGTCTTTATTTATTCGGCGCGACAAAATAAATATCTGAACGATGACCTAAAAATCGCAGAATCTCTCTTATCAGATGAGGAAGATTTAGTTCAAAAAGCCTATGGTTGGCTGTTAAAAGAGGCCTCAAATTCCAATCAAAAAAAGATTTTTGACTTTGTAATGAAACACAAATCAGATATGTCGAGAACTGCACTAAGATATGCCATTGAAAAAATGCCGGCCGGTCTTAAAAAACAGGCTATGGCGAAAGATTTATAATTTTACATTTTATGACCACAATGAAATTTGATCATGTCTATGTTTCGGTGCAAAACATGGATCGCGCCGTTGCTTTCTACGAAGATTTATTTGGTAAAAAAATTTCCCACCGAGAAGAAAACCAGTGGGCTGATTTTGACATGGGGAATAAGTGTTATTTTGGACTTATTGATTCAAAAATAATTGATGAAAAAAGAACCGTCGGCAATAACGCCATTCCGGTTTTTTCGTCAAATGATGTAGATGGCATATTTGAAAAAGTTAAAAAATACGGAACCAAAATAACCTTTCTGCCAAAAGCTTTAACACATACCGATTATCGTTATTATTGTTTTGAATGTGAAGACACGGAAGGAAACTTAATTGAAATCGCCGACTATCAAAGAAAGGTATAAAATAGGTATAAAATAGGTATAATTTAGGTATAACTATACCTATCTTGACAAACAGGTATAAAATAGGTATAGTTCAAGTATAACTATACCTATTTAAAGTTAGACACCACCAGCAAGCTGGTGGCTTAATGAGTGGGGTCGCCTCAAAGGCGATCGTAACGCTTGCTGGTTTTTAATGAGTTAGTTGAATTACTTAAGTGCGCCGGCTCCGTTCTGATCTTGGTCTTCTTGATC
>JAZDHJ010000053.1:0-12589 GCA_043805995.1 Candidatus Uhrbacteria bacterium | reverse complement strand
GATCAAGAAGACCAAGATCAGAACGGAGCCGGCGCACTTAAGTAATTCAACTAACTCATTAAAAACCAGCAAGCGTTACGATCGCCTTTGAGGCGACCCCACTCATTAAGCCACCAGCTTGCTGGTGGTGTCTAACTTTAATGCCGGTTTTCGGGATAATTAGTAAAGTGTGGAATCTTCAAGCGGTTTATATTTTTACGAGTATATTTTTGTTAGTTTTTGTTTTCTGGACTTTTTTTAATCGAAAATTTTTTATTAAAAATGATAAAAAACTTTAAATATGAACGATAGACAAAATTCTTTAGCTGTTTTTGAAAATTTTAAAATTCGTCGGTTTTACGATGAAAAAACCGAGACTTGGTTTTTTTCAGTGATTGATATTATTGCGGCGCTTACCGATCAAACAAATCTTCTAATGGCTAGAAAATATTGGAATAAGCTCGCTGAAAGATTGAAAAATGAAGGAAATGAATCGGTGACAAAATGTCACCGGTTGAAAATGTTGGCTCAAGACGGAAAGATGCGGGAAACGGATGTGGCCGACGTTGAAACAATTCTTCGCCTTGTTCAATCTGTCCCTTCCAAAAAAGCCGAACCAATCAAACTCTGGTTAGCCAAAGTCGGTTATGAACGAATGCAAGAAATGTCTGATCCGGAAAAAGCTTTGAATCGTTCCAGAGAATATTGGCAGAAAATGGGTCGAAGTGAAAAATGGATTCAGCAACGAATGATGGGGCAGGAGATTAGGAATAAACTGACGGATTATTGGAAAAACAATGAAGTCAAAGAGCGGGACGGATACGCAATTTTAACTAACATCATTCACGAGGAGTGGAGCGGCTTGTCTGTTAAAGAGCACAAGGGTTTGAAAAATCTCAAAACCCAAAATTTGCGTGATCATATGTCGGATGCGGAATTGGTTTTTACCGCCTTGGCCGAGCTTTCCACTCGACAGATTGCCGAGACCATGGAAACTAAAGGTTTGGAAGAAAATAAGGTGCCGGCTAAGAAAGGTGGTAAAATTGCCAAAGATGCTAGAATTGCCTTGGAACAAAAAACCGGAAAAAGTATTGTGACCGGACAAAATTTTTTGGTGTCGAGTAAGTCTAAAAAGATAAAATAAACCTGTGCCACAAAAATTTGAAAAATTAATCGTTCGATTCTTGCAGTTATTAATCATCTTGATACCTATCGGATTATTTTTGCGGTTACTGAGTATCGCCGTGGTGCCGAGTGGTTCGTTTGAAACCAGTTTGGTGGTTAATGAGCGCTCGCCTTTTATTGATCGTCTTTTGCCCGATGCCCGCGTTGAAACTCCATATCAGGAGACGACCGGCGAATGGGCGCAGAAAGTCGTTGGTGATCCGGTTTTTTTCTTTGTTCACCCTCAGCGTTCGTTTAGTGCGGTTGAGGCGGAGATTCGTTTTAAAAATACCAGTGTGCCAATTGTTGAACTGGGAATTTTGGCTGACACAACCACCGGAGCTTATACGCTTCAACCGTTGCAGAATTTGATGATTGATAATTCTGACTGGTCTAGATTAGAGAGCGGTGGTTTGGTTTTATTGCAACGAAATAAAAAATTCACTTCGCTTGAAGATTTTTTAAAAACGCCGCCGGCTCGTGGTGAGGTGGCGACTTATCATTACAATTTATCTGAACCTTATCGTTTAGCCGGTTACAATCCGACTTCGGTCGAACAAAATATTAATGTCTCACTGCGCGGTTCGCATGAATTTTATACTTATATTAAAAATGAGATGCTGCGCTTTGATTTCAGTTTCATGGACATGAATCGTCAGGTTGGTGAAGACGCGGTGACTTTGGTGGTTATAAACGAAGCTGGTAAACCGGTGGCTGAAATTCGGGCTCAGGACGATGGCAATACTACAAGCGAAGATAAGTCGAGCGGACTTCTTTTTCTGGCTTTGCAAGCCGATGGTTTGCCGGAAGGAGTTTATAAAATTCAAATGAAAGCCAGCGAGGATATTTTCTTTCGCTCTATCAAAACCAGTCAACAGAAAATTACTTTCTTGAATCAAATTTGGCTGGCTGATGAAGTCGGCTATAATGATTTTCCAAGTTCAATTAATTTTTGGACGGAAGGAAAAAATCTTAAGTTGGCCACTAGGCATGCAACCGGTACTCAAACGCTGACTGTGGGCAAGGGAACGGTGGCTATTACCGAGCCTTTTATTGAATATAACTACGCGCCACCAGAAGCCGGAGTTATTGGTGTTGTCGTACCGAAAGCCGAGGATTTAATTGTTCGAGCCAACGGTCATTTTGCTTTTTCAGCGGCCCAGTATTTTAATCCTGACCCGGTTCGTTTGGTGGCCGAAACCGATCTCGACCGTTCCGGCGTTAATTACATCATTGCCAAATACACTTCGCCGCGATCAGACGGCGAGTGGCTGGTGGCCAAGACTTCATTTGATACAGCTGCGGTTTCTTTCGAGGAAAAAACCTGGAAGCTGGCCATTTCCGTACCAACCATTAACCAACCCGGTCGAGAATTTTTACTGAATAAAATCACTTTGACATTTTTAAGATCATCAATCACCTGGCAAGAAATAAAAAATAAATTCCATACCCTGAGCGCCCTTTAAAGCCCTTCAACGCCCCTCGGCCATAGCCCGGCCTACGGGCGAGGCTTAACGCTCCTATCCAAAATATGTTTTTTAAAAAAACCGAAAAATTTCACCCAGCCGAAGTTATCTCGAGAACATTTTTTTTGGTCTCGCTGGTTTCGTTTGCGGTTTTTTTGCTCGGCGATTTGTGGCAACCAGGTTTCGTCTCCCGAGTTTTTTCCGCCCATTGGTTTTTATTTTCCGCTTTGATCTCCGGAATCTGGTGGGGAAGTTTGGTTAAGGAAAGCCGAGAGCGAAGATGGTGGCAGTGGGTGTTCGCTTTCGTCTTTGGTTTAGTTAGCGTTTATTTATTTTGGCAGTTTCGGACTGATCTGAAGGATTATTTGATATTAGTTTTACCGCTTGCCTTCATCGTTCCTTTTCTGGTAATTTGGATTGGATCGAAGGGGTCGAAAGGGGGTTGAAGGGAGGTTTTAAATTGGAGTTTGGTCTGGTGATTGTCGGAGGGTGATTTTTTTGGGTGATTGATAAGGTGATTATTTTTTTGAATAATAAATTTAAAAAATAGAAACAATAACCACCAACCAAATAATCACCTAAATAATCACCCCAACTCCGATAATAACCCTCAACCAACACCAAAATAAAAATCCACCACCCCCCCCGCCACGTCCTACCGAAGCCCGGCGAAGGAGGATTCGTCCCCTTAAACCCTTTATTCCCCTTTAACTAATTCCGATATGCCCACTTGCTTATTTTGCCAAATCATTGCCGGCGAAGTGCCGAGCCATAAAATTTACGAGGATGATAAAATCCTGGCTTTTTTGGATATCAAACCTTTGAATCCAGGCCATACTGTGGTTGTGCCAAAAAAACATGCCGAGCATCTTTTGGAATCGACTGACGAGGAAATTGTTTCTTTGATTTTAGCTGCTAAAAAAATCGCTCCGGTTATCATGCAGAGCGTTGGAGCCCAGGGTTGCAATGTAAACTTTAATGTCGGCCATTCGGCTGGTCAAATGATTTTTCACACCCATCTACATATTATTCCACGTTATGACGATGATGGTTACAAGGAATGGTGTCGGGTGGAGGACGTCAAAGATAATTTATTGGACGTATCGGAACGGATTCGGGATGGATTGGAGAAGGTAAGTGGGTAAAAGTAAATAGGTAAAAACGTAAAAGCGTAAAAAATGGATCGGTTAAAAGTTTACATTTTTACACCTTTACGTTTTTACAAACCAACTATGTTTCAAAAATGGACAAAATTATCCTCCGAAGTTTTTCATGAAAATAAATGGTGGCAGGGCATTCATGATCGTTTTCGGTTGCCGAATGGTAAAGAAGGGGATTATTTTTATATTAAAACTCCAGGCGGAGTCTTGATTGTGGCTCAAGACAACGAAAGGAAAATTTTAATGCATCGTGAATATCGTTATCTTATTGATAAAATTAGTTTGTCTTTCCCTGGTGGTGGTATAAAAATTGATCAAAGCCCTATCGAAGCAGCTGTAGCGGAATTAGCTGAAGAGGTTGGCGTATCTGGAAATATAAGGGAAGTGGGTTTTTTTGCGGCTAATTGTGGTTTGACTGATGAAATAGATAGAGTTTTTATTGCCTCGGACTTGGAGCCAGTTCTTGCTAAAAAAGACGAGACTGAAGATTTTGAGTTAGTTCGTCTTACTGTGGAAGAAGTTGATAAAGCGATTTTTGAAGGTGAAATTTGGAATGCTTTTGATCTGGCTGGTTGGACTATTGCCAAACCGCACTTAAAAATAAGTTAATTTTAGGCCATTTTTTGTAAAATCTTGACCCGACTGGGTAAATCAACTAGTCTTTAAATGTATGAAAATCTTAGTTACCGGAGGTTGTGGGTTTATTGGCTCTCATTTTATTCGAGTGGTGCTTTCTGAGCACCCTGATTGGGATATTTTAAATTTAGACGCTTTGACTTACGCCGGAAATTTGTTAACCACCATGGATTTTCAAACCAGTCCGCATTATCGGTTTATTTACGGCTCCATTACTAACAAGGAATTACTCGAACGTTTGATTCCCGGAGTTGACGCGGTAGTGAATTTTGCTGCTGAGACGCATGTTGACCGTTCAATCGCTGACGTTGAACCGTTTATCATGACTAACATTCTGGGCACGCAACGTCTTATTGACGTTTGTCGAAAAAACGGCACGCGTTTTCATCATGTTAGTACAGATGAGGTTTTCGGCTCTTTGGGTCCAGACGATCCAAAGTTTAACGAATTCACACCTTATGATCCGCGTAATCCTTACAGCGCCACCAAAGCTGCTTCAGATCATTTGGTTCGGGCGGCTTTGCATACTCACGGCTTAAAAGCCACAATTTCTAATTGTACAAATAATTACGGCACTCATCTTTATCCAGAGAAATTTTTAGCGATCGCTGTTACTAATGTTATCGATGGCAAGCCGATTGTGATTCACGGCGACGGTCAACAAAAGCGCGACTGGATTCATGCTCGCGACCACGCTCGGGGAATTTTATCAATTTTGTTGAATGGTAAAATAGGTGAAACCTATATGATGGCCGGTGATACGGATATTACGATCGCTGATACCGGCCGCTTGCTTTTAAAAGTCATGGGTTTGAGTGATAATCTTTTGGTTTTTATGAATGATCGGCCCGGTCAAGATCGGCGTTATGCGATCGATCACGGTAAAATCGAAAGAGAACTTGGTTGGACACCACAGGTTTCTTTGGAACAAGGGTTGGCCGAAATGGTCGATTGGTACCGTCGCAATCAGGATTGGTGGCGACCCATAAAAGATAGCGCTGGTTATTGTGTTTGGTATAAGGAACAAGTCCAAAATATAAAAAATCAAATATGATCAAAGTGGAAACCGAAATTTTCGGTGCTTTCATTATTGAACCCGATGTCTTTACTGATCATCGGGGGATTTTTTTTGAGGCGTATAATCGTGAAAAATTTTTAGCCTTGGGTATTGTTGATGATTTTCAGCAGGACAATTTTTCAGCTTCCAAACAAGGGGTTCTGCGTGGTTTGCATTTTCAGTTTTCGCCTAAGCCCATGGCTAAATTGGTTCGTTGCGGTCGCGGTCGTTTGTTCGACGTGGCTGTGGATATGCGTCAAGACTCACCAACTTTTAAAAAATGGTTTGGTGTTGAATTGACAGCGGAAAATAAAAAGATGTTTTATGTGCCAGTTGGTTGTGCTCATGGTTTTTATGCTTTAGAAGATTGCGAGCTGCTTTATAAGTGCAGCAATGTTTTTCAAAAAGATTTGGATGGCGGTTTTAGTTGGCAAGATCCGGAAATAAATGTCGTTTGGCCGTTGACCGGTGAGCCAATTGTTTCTGAACGCGATGCTGTTTTGCCAAGTTTTTCCGAAGTGGTGGCCAGAGTAAATGAAAAATTATGAGTAAAAAGAAAGTTTTAATTACCGGGGCTAATGGAAATTTAGGTCAAGATTTGTGCGAGGTTTTTACCTTGGCTGGTTTTGAAGTTGTGGCGACCGATAGGTCGGATTTGGATATTACTAATCAAGCCGAGGTTAAAGAAAAAATTAGTGCCATTCGTCCGGATTTTATCATTAACGCCGCGGCTTATAATTTGGTTGATAAAATCGAAGATCCAGCGGTTTATCCTTTGGCTTTGGCGGTTAACGTTGAGGGACCAAAAAATTTGGCCGAGGCAGCTAAATATTACGGCGTACCTATTGTTCATTTCAGTACTGATTATGTTTTTGCTGGTGATAAACCTGAAGGGTACAAGGAAGACGATCAGCCAAATCCTATCTCGAAATATGGACAAACCAAGTACCTCGGCGAACTGGCTGTCGAGCAAGCTGGTGGTCAGTGGTATGTCTGTCGACTTTCAAAAATTTTTGGTCGACCCGGTTGTGGTGAAACCACTAAGCCAAGCTTTGTTTCGCTCATGTTAAAATTGGCGGCCGAAAAACCGGAATTGAAAATTGTTGATGAAGAAATCGGTTGCCCATCTTACACCAGAGACATTGCCGAAGCCACTCTTAAATTAATTAAAGAAAATTTTGCCAGCGGAATTTATCATTTTGTTAATAGTGGTCCGGGCGTTACCTGGTACCAGTTTGCCGAAGAAATTTTTACCACCCTTGGTATTCAAACGCCTCGTCAACCGGTTTCGGCCCAAGAATTTGGTGTCCAGCCGGCCCGGCGGCCAAAATTCGCCGCACTTTTGAATACCAAGTTTCCGTCGCTGCGACCAAGAGCCGAAGCCTTGCAAGATTTTTTAACTTTACCAAAAATCAGTTTGATTCTTGTTTCGACCAAAGTTAAAGACATTTTGAAGGAGAATTTACTAGGTCTTTTTAATTCGTCTTGCAAATATCCATTCGAAGTGATTGTTGTTGATAATGGTTCGAATGATGGAACTACTCAAATGGTTCTTGAAGAATTTCTGCAAGTTCATTTTATCCAAAATGATTGGAACAGTGGTTTTGCTCACGCTTGCAATCAAGGTTTGCGAATCGCTCGAGGTGAAGTTTTTGTTCTTTTGAATCCCGACACTCAAGTTAAGGCCGAGGTTTTGGAAAATGTTTTTGATACCATCACCAAACGTCAGGAAATTGGCGTCATGGGCATTAAACTTTTGAATAAAGACGGTTCAATCATGCCCTCGGTTCGTCGCGATCCAAGTTTTGTTGATCAGTTGGCCATCTTGTTAAAGTTGCCACACGTTTTTTCCAAGATTACTGATCGTTATTTGGCTACTGATTTTGACTATCAAGTTTCCCAAGAAGTTGACCAGGTTCGTGGTTCATTTTTCGCCTTTCGTCGCGATATTTGGCGGCGGGTTGGTTTTTTGGACGAAGAAAATTTTTTTGTTTGGTTTGAGGAAGTTGATTTTTGTCGACGAGTTCGGCAGGCTGGTTATAAAGTTTGGTATAACGCCGAAGTTTCTTGTGTTGATTTAGTCGGCCAGACTTTTAAACAAATGTCAGTCAGAAAAAAACAAGCCATGTTTTCTCGAAGTATGGCCAGATATTTTTTTAAATGGCAGACCTGGTGGCAGGGGGCAATAATTACCATTTTACGACCGGTGGTTATTTGCCTGGGGGCTTTAGTTGATTTATGGCGACGTTAGCTTTACAACTTCTGACTTATCAAAAAACGGAAACCATTTCGCCACTTTTTTTATCTTTAAAAAATCAGACTGATAAAGATTGGCTTTTGTATTTTTCAGACAATAACTCATCGCCAGAAATCAGAGAAAAACAAAAAAAAATAATTAGTGACCTGCAACTGGATTTTCCTGTGGTTTACAAACCGGTTGATAAAAATTTAGGTTATTCCGGCGGCCACCAATTTCTTTTTAAATCGCATGACGCGGATTATATTCTGTTGATTAACGACGATACGATTTTGGTACCAGAATATATTGCCAGTCTGAGAAAATATCTTGATGAACATTCTGATACAGCCGCGGTGGCCGGTGTTATACTGCGTTGGAATTTTTCGGCCGATGGTTCGATTGTTAAAACTCAAATCATTGATTCGCTTGGTTTGACCAAAAACCGTTCACATAAAGTCAGTGATATCGGGGCCGGACAATTATTTAATGAAATAAAAATTCCGACTCAAGTTTTTGGTGTTTCTGGCTGTCTGCCCATGTACCGCCGAGCGGCCATTAAGGGACAGCTTTTTGACCCCAGTTATTTTCTTTATAAAGAAGATGTGGATTTGGCCTATCGTTTGCAGCGAGCTGGTTGGCTGGCGAAAATTGTACCTGAAGCCGTGGCTTATCATCAGCGATCTTTTCACGCGGACTTGAAGCGGAATTCAGTTTCTTATAATTCTCAGTTTTTATCTTACCGAAATCATTGGCGGAATCTTAGAAAACATCTGACCCTCAAAGATTGGCTGCGAGATGGCTGGGCGATTGTTCCTTTTGAGATGGCGAAATTTGTTTATTTTTTATTTAAACATCCGACAATTATTTTTCGAACTCTGGCTGATTTTTTATGAAATACGACGTGGCTATAATTACGGTCTCAACTAACAAACTAGATGAAGCTTGTTTGATTTCGGTTAACCAAATTTTAAATTCAGCTGATTTAAAAACCGCTTTTGTTTTGGTCGACAATGCTTCAACGATTTTTGACGCGCACACGCTGGTTAAAAAATTTGTGCCACCAGCCCAGGTAATTTTAAGAGAAAAAAATTATGGTTTTGGTCATTCTTGTAACCGCGGGGCCCGTGAGGTTGAAGCCGACTATTATTTCTTTTTAAATCCCGATACTTTTATTAAAGATTTTAAGATTTTAAATAATCTTTTAGCCTTCATGAAAAAGTATCCCAGTGTCGGTATCGCCGCCCCGCGCATTTATTATCCCGATGGTCGAATTCAGGAGACTTGCCGACGTTTTCATAAATGGTATACGCCAATCGTTCAACGGACTTCTTTTCTCCCTCAAACTTTGGCTGAACGCCATCGTCAGGAATTTATGATGGAAGATTTTGACCATGAAAAAAAACGTATGGTTGATTGGGTTCAAGGTTCAGCTTTTATGATTGATGGTCAACTTTTTCATAAACTTGGTGGTTTCGACGAAAGATTTTTTATGTATTACGAGGACGCTGATTTGTGTCGTCGTTGTTGGCAGGATCATCGGCCGGTTTATTATTTACCTGAAGCCGAAGTTTTTCATAGTTATGGCAAGGAATCGGCAATTGATGGCGGATTGATTGAAGGTATCGCCAAAAACAGTAAGACACGAACGCATATTGTCAGTTGGTTAAAATACACTTTTAAATGGTTGGGCGAAAAAATATGATTTTTATGAAAACCGTCTTCGATCTGAAGTCGGTTTTTTTGTTTAAATTCAGCTTTACTTGGCGGGGTTTTGGTGGTAAAATTGGGATAAGATTTAAACTTTTATGACTAGAAAAAATCAAAAAGTTGTTCCTAATAACAGTTTTACCAAATTTTTACTTTACACCACCTCCAACGGTAATGTAAAAGTAGAAATATTTTTACGCGATGAAAATATTTGGCTGACTCAAGCAAAAATTGCCGAGCTTTTTGGGGTAGACAGGAGTGTTGTGACAAAACATTTGCAGAATATTTTTAAGGAAGGCGAATTGAATAAGAAATCAACTTGTGCAAAACTTGCACAAGTTCAAGACGAAGGACAGCGACGTGTCATGAGAAACGTAGAGTTTTATAATCTTGATGCCATTCTTTCTGTCGGGTATAGGGTTAGTAGTTTGCAAGCCACGCAATTTCGTATTTGGGCAACCGAACGTTTGAAAGAATATATTATCAAAGGTTTTACAATGGATGACGAACGTTTGAAAAACCCAAACACTATTTTTGGTCAAGATTATTTTGAAGAGCAACTGGCCAGGATACGTAATATTCGTTCGAGTGAAAGACGTTTGTATCAAAAAGTCACAGATATCTATACTCAGTGCAGTGCTGATTATTTACCTGATAGCGATATGACCAAACAATTTTTTGCCACGGTGCAAAATAAACTTCATTTTGCCATTACTGGTAAAACTGCCGCTGAGATAATTCACGAAAGGGCGGATTGCGCAAAAGTTAACATGGGACTTACGGTTTGGAAGAATTCTCCTAAGGGTCAAATTCGAGAATCCGATGTGGTGATTGCAAAAAATTATCTTGGCGAAAAAGAACTTGACCAGCTTAATCGGATTGTAACCATGTATCTTGATTTTGCAGAAATGCAGGCACAGCGCGGAATTTTAATGTATATGAAAGACTGGGTGGTCAAGCTGGATGCTTTTTTGAAATTTAACGAGCGGGAAATATTGAATAATGCCGGTAAAATTAGTCACGAGGTGGCCGAAGCGCTGGCTCTTGATGAATATGAAAAATATCGGGTGGTGCAAGATAAAAATTATGTTTCAGATTTTGACCGTGAAGTAAAAAAACTTTTAGAAAGTCAGAAGAAAAAAAAGAAATAAAAATATGAGTCAACCAAAAATCGCTTTGCAGGTTTTGTTTTATAAAGAACCGCTTGAAGAAGTCGACGAACTTATGTCTTCTTTGGAAAAAACCAATTACCCCAAGGACAGTTGGCAGATTTTTATTTTAAAAAGCTTTTCAGCCGAATCGAAAATTGCCGAGCATTTAAAAAATAAATGGTTACCCCGGGTTGGACAGACCTTACCAGAGATCACCTTGTTGGCAGGACCAAATGCCGGTTTTGCCGGTGGACACGTTAAACTTTTCGAGGCTAGTAAAAATTGGTCGCCGGATTTTTTATATTTGTTAAACGGTGATGCCAAAGCCGATCCGGATTTTTTAGTTGAAGCTTTAAAAATAGCCACGCTTAATTCTAAAGCAGCTTTGGTTCAATCGGTGGTTATGCTTGAAGCTGGTGAAAAAGTTAATTCGGTTGGCAATGCCATGCATTTTTTGGGTTTTGGTTTTACGCGCGGCCATCATCAGCGTCTCGATGAATTAAAAAATGATTTACCAATGTTTTATCCGAGCGGCGCCGGTCTTTTGGTTCGGGTTTCGGTTTTGGAAAAAATCGGTGGTCTTTTTGACCCGTTATATTTTTTATATCACGAAGATTTGGATTTAGGCTGGCGTGCCAGATTGGCCGGCTACGATATTTTGCTCGCCGCCGACTCAAAAATTTTCCATCATTACGAATTTTCCAAAAGTATCAGTAAATTTTATTTCATGGAACGTAATCGCCATCTGACCAATTTGGTTAATTACAAATGGCCGACACTTTTTTTAATGTTACCGGCCTTTATTTTTATGGAAGTCGGCACGCTGTTTTTTTCCTTCAAGTCCGGTTGGTGGCCAGAAAAATTAAAATCCTACGCTTATTTTTTCCGGCCGGCCACCTGGTCGTGGCTAAGCCATCGCCACGCCATGGTCAATAAATTCCGAAGCAAAACCGATCGCGAAATGTTGGGTTACATGACCGGCAAAATCATCAACCAAGAAGTCGATAACCCGATCATGAACAAATTGGTGAATCCGATCATGAGTTTTTATTTTTGGGTTTTGAAATCGGTTGTGAAGTGGTAAATTTTTTAAAAAACAAAACCCGCTAAGACTTTTAAAATCAAAGCGGGTTTGATGGTTTTTATATTGTTCTGGCTTATGGCATTTGGCAGTCTATGTAACCAATTGAAAGTTCTGAATAATAACTATAGCCTCGGTCAACAAAATTTACAAAAGATGGCCATGCCGTATTATTAGTATAAACCATATTACAGCTTTGAGTCACGCCCCCGTAAGTAATAGTAGCTGAACTAATTAAACTATAACTACTGGCTGGATTAGCTAAATAGGCATAAACCATTGGTGAACCATTAAGGTAGGTTGTTGTGCCATCTCCGGCTATTAAAATATGCCCGCCGCTATTAACGGGATAATTAAAAGAAAAATCTTCAAGGTAATTTACTTCACCTAAATTAATATTGCTAGCGTCGTCCCAGGTTTGGTTGGGATCATCGGCGTAGACAGAAACTCCTGCCAAGGCTGGGCTGCCAATTAAATGAATTGTCGCTTCGGAAGCAACGTCGCTGCCATCACAATTTTGGTCAATGCCGTCATAGGAAATTTCTTCTGCGCTGGGAAAAATAGAATTGTTTTGATCGTTACAATCTCTAATTGAGTAACCATCTCCGTCTTTATCGGTCAATAATGTTTTTGGCGTGAATCTTTCAAGTTTATTTTTGGAAAAATTAACTTGAGCTGAGACGCTTTTTACCACTAAAGTCGAGGCGATAAAAATTATGGCAAAAAATAAAATTTTTTTGTTCATACAATTTGGCTTTACGGATTATCTTTTAATTTAATAGTAAATAAGCTTATCATAAGAATCGGTTTTTGTCAATCATTTTTGTCGTCGTTCAGCAATAATGTCACAGTCTAGCGTTCAGCAAAGATGTCACATTTAGGCCGTTAGAATAATGGATTAGAGAGTAATTGAGCGCTCGAATTTAGCTTCAAAACCACTTCTATAATG
>JAZDHJ010000052.1:0-4031 GCA_043805995.1 Candidatus Uhrbacteria bacterium | reverse complement strand
GATCAAGAAGACCAAGATCAGAACGGAGCCGGCGCACTTAAGTAATTCAACTAACTCATTAAAAACCAGCAAGCGTTACGATCGCCTTTGAGGCGACCCCACTCATTAAGCCACCAGCTTGCTGGTGGTGTCTAACTTTAGCTTGGGGATTTTTTCTGGCTTTTCCGTATTTACCAGTTTTGATCGGAGTTTTGTGGTTGAGTGCGGTTTTGCTGTTTTGGGCCAGACTGGAAGAAAAAGCTATGACCAAAAAATTTGGTCAGGCTTATTTAAAATATAAATCAGAAACTCCGATGTTGATTCCGAGCTGGAAAAAATAAGGATTTAATTTAAAAACCTCAGCAAATTCAATAATAAATAAATTTGCTGAGGTTTTTTAATTTACCTATAGTTGACAGAAGCGCAAAAACTTGATATCTTTTCAGGTCCCGAAAGTGAGAAAACGTCAGAGACCCGAGGTGCTCATGTCAATGCCAAGAAAAATCGCCATCGCCGCCCTCATCGCCATCGTCGCGGCCCTGGTTTTTAATTTCTTCTTCGAGCCGGATGTCTGGTGGAACGAGACCGAGAAGTCCATCTCGGTCTCTGTCGGCGAAGATCCGGACGATGCCGGAGCCTACCTCAACTACGACTGTGGTTGGTCATCCAATCGCAGTTGGGAGACGAGCGACGG
The DNA here is from genome assembly GCA_043805995.1 of Candidatus Uhrbacteria bacterium. Lineage (GTDB taxonomy): Bacteria > Patescibacteriota > Patescibacteriia > UBA9934 > GWF2-40-263 > UBA12403. Next base: position 3,358 of record JAZDHJ010000052.1, on the reverse strand, counting down.
TAACTGGGGCTGCGGCTACAGCATCGACCCTTGATTCGTCCGTTCCGTCGCCGAACGACAACCGCGTCTCTGTCCTGGGGGCCGGTTTTTTTATAAGAATAATCTAGCCAACCTAATCTCCTCATAAGAAAATTCGTCGCCGAGGATGGCTTTTACCGGTCCGAGCATAAAAGTGTCGGCTTTTTTACAGGCCGCTTTTATTTTTTCTAAACGGGCCGGATCGGGTCGTAAATATTCAATATCAAGTTTTGGATTTTCGTCGAACAATTTGATGATGTGTTGGGTAATGGTACTTTCGGCCATACCGCGTTCATGGGCGATTTTGGCGACGGAGTATTTTTTGTCGAGCAGTTCTTTGGTTTTCTGGAAGGTGGAATCGGTTCGGTTGACCGATGGTGTTCTAACTCGACTGACCTGTTTGAATTGTGGATGTTCGACGAGATTTTTATTTTGGGCGTAAGTTTTTATGTGGTGCAAAAAGTCACTGCCATATTCTTCGAGTTTTCTGGCGCCGACACCAAAGATTTTGGCTAGACTTTCGAGTGACTGTGGTAGGTAGTAAGCCATTTCTTGCAGCGTGCGATCGCCGAAGATAATGAATGGCGGAACATTGAGTTTGTCGGCAATGATTTTTCTTTGCAGCCGGAGTTTTTCAAAGAGCTCTGGTTCGAAAGCTAGATTGTCTTTTGAGGTTGCTGGAGTCAGAACAGTTTTTTGTTCGAAGTTTACTTTTGGTAAAAAGATTTGTGCTCGATCCAAAAGTGCTGTCTTACCAAACTGACTGACTCGTAAAGTTGGATATTCACCTTCATTTTTTTCCAGATAACCTTTCCTTTGCATAAATCGAATCAGCGAACTGAGTTCGTGGGCGGGTAGATCGTGTAGGACGCCATAAACTGAAAGAGTGTCATGGTGATATTCCAAAACTCTTTTTCGTTTGGTGCCACGCAAAACATTGCAAAGATGGTCAACGCCAAAACGTTCGCCGGTTTTTAAAACGGCGGAGAGAATTTTTTGAGCCGTCTCTGTCGCTTCGTAAATTTCTTGCGGCGCCGAGACGCAGTTGTCGCAGGCCTGACATTTGTTTTCTTTCCAAGTCTCACCGAAATACTGAAGCAGGGTTTGTCGACGACAGGTACTGCTTTCACAATAATCAACAATTTGTTCAAGTTTAGCCTGAGCAAAAGCTCGTTCTTGATCGTTTTCGATTTGGTTAATGAAATACTCTTGCTTGCGTTTGTCACCAAAAGTATAAAAAAGTACGCAATCACTTGGCAAACCATCACGACCGGCACGGCCGGTTTCTTGATAATAAGATTCGATGGTTTTTGGTAAATCCATGTGGGCCACCAGGCGAACATCGGGTTTGTCGATGCCCATACCAAAAGCAATCGTTGCGACAATAATCGAAACCTCGTCGCGGATAAATTGATCTTGCGTGTGTTTGCGAAGTTCGCGTTCCAGACCGGCATGATATGGCAGAGCGGGGAAGCCGGCCCGACAAAGATCATTAGCTAAACTTTCGGTGTCTTTGCGCGAGAAACAATAAATGATGGCCGGTTGATTTTTGAGTGGTTTGAGTAATTGAATAAGTTGATCAAAAGAGTTGTATTTTGGTTGAACGGTGTAATGAAGATTTGGTCGATTGAAACTTGAAACAAAAACTTTAGTGCCACGCATTTCCAATTGATTCAAAATATCTTCACGAACCTGAGGTGTGGCCGTGGCTGTGAGAGCGATGACCGGAACGGTTGGGAAGAGGTGACGGAGTTTTTTTAAATGGCGATAGTCAGGTCGAAAATCGTGACCCCATTCAGAAATACAGTGAGCTTCGTCGATAGCGATGATCCCCACATCTAATCTTTCCAAAAAATCTTGAAAAGCCGGCAACACCAGTCGTTCAGGTGCCAAGTACAAAATTTTTAATTCCCCGGAAAGTGCGCGAGCTTGCACTGAGTACATTTCTTGTTCATTCAAAGTTGAGTTTAAAAACGCCGCCGGAATGCCATTCGCAGTCAGTGAGTCAACCTGATCTTTCATTAAAGCAATGAGCGGTGAGATAACAACTGTCACCCCATCAACAATCAGTGCCGGTAATTGAAAACACAAAGACTTACCGCCACCGGTTGGCATAAGCACCAGGGCGTCTTTTTTGTTTAGAACAGTATCAATGATTTCCGCCTGCAAAGGTCGAAAAGCATCGTAACCGAAATGGGTTTTGAGGAGTTTGAGCATATTGTGTGTGTGGGCGGGCGTTATGGGGTGCTATAGCCTCGCCCGTAGGCTATGGCCGAGGGGGGGGGCGTTGGGGGCAGGGAATTTATTTCTTAAAAAATATTTCTTCCTTGCCCCTAGTGCCCTTCAATGCCTTCGATAATCCCATAACGCCCCAATAAAAAATGCCAGCCCTTGAGCTGACATTCATGATATCTTAATACGAAAAATTTTACCCGCTTTTTTCCGTTTTGTCAATCGTCCGGTTGTGGAAAAGTTGGGGATGGAGTGATGGAGTGATGGAGTGATGGAGTGATGGAGTGATGGAGTGATGGAGTGATGGAGTGATGGAGTGATGGAGTGATGGAAACCAACTCACCTGTCATCCCGAGCCAGAGAGGGATCTCGCCACGTGATTGATTATTTGACACTAACAAACTCTCATGCTAAAAATAAAACATTATGACAGGCAATCAAAACATTATTTCTATCTGCCGTCGCGAAATTTTCTTTCAGAGAATTTCGGTGTTTTGCGTTGCGTGATTTTCACCCACGAAAAATGAAACCCTGGAATTCTCCAGGGTTTTTGTTTTAGGAGAAACAAAAAATGAAAAGTCTGTCGACAGGTTTTAACATCCAACAAACTTCCGAACCGGTTTCTGACTCGGTCTGGTCAGAACTTTCTGCGGCCATGCGGCACGAGAAACACATTCTCGGTTCGCGGATCGAGCCGGAGAACCTTCGGAAAGTCTTCGAACAAGGCCCGGCTCTCCTTCTTACTTATGAAGGAGAAACCGTCGGTTTTTTCGCCGCCTGGCCGGTGGCTGCTGGTTTCTTCGAGTTCGGTTCGCTTTGGGTCAATCCAAAATGGCGAGGTCAAGGACTCGGCGATCTTGTCTGCGAACTCACGGCTAAGCTGCCGGGACTCGTCGGTCACGTCGGCTTTGCAGTGACGCAGAATCCACTGACCATCAGCGCACTTCGTCATGCTGGTGTCAAAAGGTTGGATCATACGCAATTTAACCAATATCTCCATAAACCTTCCCAACCCGAAACAGGAAGAACTTCACATCTCTAACCCCTCGGACTAAAGCTCGAAAGCCTTTAAGTTTGGCATTGAATGACTCGGCTGAAGCGTTGGTAC
>JAZDHJ010000051.1:0-20597 GCA_043805995.1 Candidatus Uhrbacteria bacterium | reverse complement strand
GATCAAGAAGACCAAGATCAGAACGGAGCCGGCGCACTTAAGTAATTCAACTAACTCATTAAAAACCAGCAAGCGTTACGATCGCCTTTGAGGCGACCCCACTCATTAAGCCACCAGCTTGCTGGTGGTGTCTAACTTTAGTTACGTCAACACCCTCTTCTTCCATAACTTCCAAAACCTCATCGGTTATTTTTTCCAATTCAGAATTAATTTCTTCTGTTCGAGAATCAATTACCGATAAGATGCGTCGAGGAATTAAAACGACGGCATAAGCTTCAGTTTGAATACGATCCTCATGTGGAAATCTTACGCTCACAGAGGTTTTAACCTTAACACCGATATCCAAATCAGAATTTAGTCCTTCTTTGTAATTCTCGGCAATTCTAGAAAAAAGTTCTAAAATCATTCTTCTGGCCTCTTCCTTGCTTTTTGGTTTACGCATGGACTCAGCCAACCAATAAAAATTCGAAGGTGGTTGTTCTTGGCTCGGCTCATGAATTCTTTGATACTTTATTGGCATTGTGTCAGCCCCAATTATAAAAGCTCCAGATGGAATTTGTAACCCAGAATTTCTTAAAACATAACCGACCTTAACTCTAGCCACCTCCGAAGTTATTCCCGACCCTCTAGGATCAGTCATAATCCGATCGTATGAATCAATGGCCGCGGTTTCTATTTCATCCGGAACTGGACAAGGGGTAATTTTTTCCGGATCAAAACCGACTCTTACCAAACCTTCGATACGTTTTCCCGAACCAGACGCCAAAAAAACCAGCGCCTGTAACCACTCCTTTATTTTCATTTCTACCTTTTCAGCCAACAGATCTCGTTCCTCTGGTGGCACAACCGGATTTTCTCCTGACATAATTTATTTTATTTATTATTATCACAAGGCCACCCTACGCTCGCGCCGAGCTACGGCGTGGCAAGCGAGATCCCTCCACCTACGCCAGGCAGCTATGGTGGACAGGTCTATGGCTCGGGATGACGGGTGTTGAAAAAACAATCATGATAATCCTTTAATCCCATAAATCATGGTTCAGACAACCAAACCAACCAAAATCAATCTCTCTTTCCAAACGCCAAGCCCAAAAACATAAAAGAAATCACCACAGCAAAAATTATGGTCACAATATGCCAGTCGGCAATGGCCGCCAAAGTTTTATAATAATCCGGACACAACTCTTTACCTGGCGTTGGTTCCAAAGAACAACCTTTGTAATCCACGGCCGATTTAAAAAACAAGCCTTCAATGGAAGTAGTACCAAAAGTTTCGCCTGGTGACTGAACCATAATAAAAACCGCTTACTTCTGATTTACATCACCAAGATTAAATGGAATCGGCATTTCTTTGATGGTGCCAAACTTTTCTTCGTAACCTTGGACGTTTTCAGCTAAAACTTTTAACAATCTTTTAGCATGAGCCGGTGAAATAGCAACTCGACTGATGACCGTGCCGCTCGGCGGGAAAACCGAAGAAATCTCGAGGACAAATTCCTCTGGTGCGTGGCCGATACGAATGTGGTTGGAATAGACGAGCGCCAGTTTTTCGTCAGTGATTTTTATTTGGATTGGGTTTTCATTAGACATATTTTTTGGGGGTGCGAACAACGAATCTATTACGAATTTACGAATCTACAAATATTGTTTTCCGTCCGTAGAGACGTTGCAATGCAACGTCTCTACGATCACCGACATTCGTATATTCGTAAATTCGTAACAAAATTCGTTATTCGCACCCCTTAATTCATTATTCCTTTTCCTTAAACTCGGCATCAACCGGACCTTCATCCTGCTTTGGCGCTTCCTGAGTTGGTTCCTGACCTGGTTGACCCTGAGGATTATTTTGGTACATTTTGGCGCCGACTTTTTGGGCGACGTTAGTCAACTCATCAGCGGCTTTTTTGATAGCTTCGTGGTCGTCGCCATCTTTAACTTTTTTCAAAGCTTCGAGTTTTTCTTCGACTTCTTTTTTCTCGTCAGCTGAGATTTTATCGCCAGCATCTTTTAACATTTTTTCAGTGGTATAAACCATCGAATCGGCTAAATTTTTGTGTTCGATTTGTTCGCGCTTTTTGGCGTCTTCTGTCGCATGCGCCTCGGCTTCGCGTTTCATGCGTTCGATTTCATCTTTATTTAAACCAGTTGAAGCGGTGATGGTGATGCTTTGTTTTTGATTAGTGGCTTTGTCGGTCGCCGAGACATTCAAAATACCGTTGGCATCAATATCAAAAGAAACTTCGACCTGAGGCACGCCGCGTGGGGCTGGTGGCAAACCTGACAACATGAATTTGCCAAGCGTTTTGTTATCAGCAGCCATTGGACGTTCGCCTTGGAGGACATGAATCTCGACGCTTGGTTGATTATCAGCGGCGGTTGAGAAAACCTGTGACTTGCTGGTTGGAATAGTTGTATTGCGTTCGATGAGCGGGGTCATAACACCACCAAGTGTCTCGATACCAACTGAAAGCGGGGTGACATCGAGGAGCAAAACGTCTTTCACTTCACCAGAAAGCACACCGCCCTGAACTGCGGCGCCGATGGCTACCACTTCATCTGGATTCACACTAATGTTTGGTTTCTTACCAAAATATTCTTCAACTTTTTTCAAAACCAGTGGCATGCGAGTCATACCGCCAACCATAACAATTTCTTCGATGGCTTTTCTGTCGAGCTTGGCATCGCGCAAAGCCGCCTCGACCGGACCAAAAGTTTTGTCGACCAAATCCATGACGAGTTCCTCGAGTTTGGCGCGGGTCATGTTTAGGGCGAGATGTTTTGGGCCATTAGCATCGCTGGTAATAAACGGCTGGTTGATTTCAGTTTGCTGAGTGGTGGAAAGTTCAATCTTAGCTTTTTCGGCCGCGTCTTTTATGCGTTGCAAAGCCAAAGGATCCTTCGACAAATCAATGCCCTCTTGCTTGCGGAATTCGTTGATGATCCAATCAATAATAATCCGATCAAAATCATCGCCACCAAGGTGAGTGTCGCCGTTCGTAGCTTTCACTTCGACAGTATCAGCGGAAACATCGAGAACCGAAACATCGAAAGTACCACCACCTAAATCGTAGATAAGAATTTGCTGACCAACTTTTTTATCAAAACCATAAGCCAAAGCAGCCGCTGTCGGTTCATTGATAATACGATTGACTTTGAGACCAGCAATTTCACCGGCAATTTTAGTGGCCGCACGCTGAGCATCGTCAAAATAAGCTGGCACAGTGATAACTGCTTCCTCGATTTTCTCGCCGAGTTTTTCCTCAGCATCCTCCTTCAACTTTCGCAAAACCATGGCTGAGATTTCTTCTGGGGTATATTCCTTACCACCCATGGTAATAGAAACACCGTCGCCGTGACGTTGCATTTTATAAGGCAAGACTTTGAGGTCACGCTGAACTTCCGTGTCCTCCCAACGGCGGCCGATGAGACGTTTAATGGAGTAAAGCGTATTCTCCGGATTAGTCACGGCCTGACGTTTAGCTGTGGCCCCGACAGTTCGCTCACCAGATTTGGAGACGGCCATAACTGACGGTGTAGTGCGCGCACCTTCTTTGTTTTCGAGCACCTTTGGTTGACCGCCTTCCATGACGGCCATACATGAGTTGGTTGTACCGAGATCGATACCGAGTATTTTAGGCATATTGTTTTTTTGGGTTAAGGGTATTAAGGGGTTAAAGGGGTTGCAGGGAGTTTTTAAATTGGATTGGATTTTGTTGGTGGACCTTCTTCTTTTTTCTCTTCAGATGGACTTTTTTGTTCATCTTTCTTTTTCTTTTTGATTTTAAAATTTATGTCTTTAATAAAGTATAAAACAGCAATATAAACTAAAATAGTAAAAATATCTGGAAAAATTTGATTTTTCCAAAACATTAACGAATCTTGAGAGACGTCTGAGGGAAAAGGACTGTATTCATCACATTTATCATAAACATAATCAGGATTTCCTTTTATCGTTACTTCGTGTGAGGATTCACAGGTGTAAACCAAATTATAATGATTAAAAAACAAAATTGTTAAAGCGGCACAGGTTATAATTATTTGAAAAAATTTTTTCATAGTTTTTTAAAATAATTTTCAGCATTTTTATTAGCTTCTTCTTCGGTATCAAATTCTCCTTCAAGAATAATTTTTCTTTCATTTTGTATCTGCCCGTTTCCAATATTTTTATAATAAGAAGATACCCATTTACCGTTCTTAATTTTATATGAAGTTGGTTTAAAAAAAGTTTGCATAATCAATTAGTGAAAACCACGTGGCGAGATCCTTCTCTGGCTCAGGATGACAGCGGATGGTTTTGGAATGACAGATGGTGATTTTTGAGTGAGATGGAACAACTAATTATTTTTTTAGATTGAATCGGTTTTTATCGGCGGACTTTCTTCTTTTTTATCTTTTTTAAACGACCTTGCTCTATAAGTCCTAACACCAAATTTCACAACTGAAATAAACCGGGTGACAAAATAATAAAATAATAAAATTTCTAAAATGGCAAAAATTGTAAACCTGACAATATCCCAATTCATATTTTTTATTTTATTTAGGTCACGAGGCGAGATCCCTCTTTGGCTCGGGATGACAGAGTAAAAAAGGATTCTCCCTCTCCATCGGGAGAGGCCTCGCCCGTGGCTGGGCTATGGCCGAGGGGTTGGGGTGAGGGGCACCGATCCAACCTTTCCTCCCCTCAAAGACCCTGAGCCGAGTCGAAGGGTTCAACTACAACCCATTAATAATCACCTTGGCCGGAAAAACCACCTTACCATTCACTTTCCAACCTCTCTGAACAACTTCCAAAACAATCTGATCCTCACGATCTTCCTCACGACGTGAGCCGGCCGATTCATGAACCTCAGGATTGAATTTTTCGCCGGTGCTGTCAAAAGGTTCGGCCCCAAGTTCTTTGATAGAATTTTCCATTTGGGTTTTGATCATGAGGATTCCGCTTACCCAAGCTTCGGCCGCCTTATCGTCGAGATGAGGACGATGTTTGGTGGCTTGTTCGAAATTGTTCATGACTGGCAAAAGATGAATCAGGAGTTCAACCGTTGAAGCTCGACGCATGTCGCCACGTTCCCGAGCCAGGTCTTTTTTGAGATTGTCATAATCGGCGAGGGCACGTTTCCAGCCGGCGAGGTATTCGGTGGCCGGGTCTTGGGTTGAGGCCGCAGGTGCTCCATGGGCTTCAGGGACTGTTGGGATGGAATCGTTTTCTTCGTCTTCGATTTTTTGTGTGTCGTCGGACATATTTTTTTAGAAAGTAGTAAGTAGTGAGTAGGTTGGAGTGGTTAGGTAAACCCCTCACCCCAACCCCTCGGCCATAGCCCAGCCACGGGCGAGGCCTCCCCCGCTGGGAGGGCGTAAATTATTTTATCGGGATGATGGCTTCAAAAAAAGTATTCTCCCTCTCGGCGGTCTTCGATTCCTCAGACCGCTCTGAGCCGAGTCGAAGAGCGGGAGAGGGCTGGCCGTGCCCTTCCGTAGCTCCGAGCGAAGGAGGGGGGGGTGAGGGGATCACTCTTCATCCCCACCGAGCACCTCCCGCGCTTCCTCAATCAACGAAAGATTTTTTTTGTAATTCATGCGGAGCGGACCGAGCAAACCGAGGAAACCGACAGTGTTATTTGGCAATCGATATTTAACCAGGATCGCAGTCATGTCATCGCCAAACGGATTTTCGGTACCAATCATAACCTGTGGTTCAGAAGTGACTCGGTCAAAAATCTCGGCTGTCACATCATCGAAACGATCGACCATCGACGATAAACTTTGCAACATTTCTAAATCACGAAAATCTGGTTTTTGAAAAAGATTGGAAACGCCGGTGTAATAACTGCGATGCGGACCAAAAGCCACGATGGCAGTTTCGCCAGACAGATCGACCAAAGTTTTGGCCATTAACCGCAAGGTTGATTCGTCGTCAACGGCCGAGGAGACAGCTTCGCGTAACCGAGATTGTTTTTTGCCACCATGATTAGCCTGAACAAAAGTTCGCAAATAATACTCGTAAGCCTTTTCTGTCGGAATGCGACCGGCCGAAGTGTGCGGCGAACGCAAATAACCATCGTCCTCAAGCGCCATCATTTCGTTGCGAATGGTGGCCGAGGAAACATCGAAATCGCAATTTTCGCACAGATACTTTGAACCAACCGGTTCAGCTGTCCGGACATATTCTTCAATTATGGCCCGCAAAATTTGCTCACGACGAGTATCCATAAAAAATTAGCACTCACATTATATGAGTGCTAATTTGTAATGTCAAGTGAAAACTTTAAAAAACTGAACGAGAGGCTTTATTTAATTCTTCTCGCAATTCTTTATAAGCTTGTTTTCTTGGTTCAACCGATTCCCTCAAGGCTTTTTCCGAGCCATAAGGTGCCCAAATTTTCAAATAAGCCGATTTTAATCCCGGATCTATGCCACCTCTTTTACCAGCTTCGATTATTAAAAATTCGTCGCGAGCCAATTCTTTCTCTTTAGTACTTAACAAAACCCTTTTTTGTTCCTGACTTTGGCCAAAGGTTTCGACTAAAAATTTAGCCTTTTCAACTGACACGGCCGGAGCTAATTTTTCAGTTGTTGGTCGGCCAGATCCTTCGCCAGAATGATCTAAAACACTCGATTGTCTGATTTGTTCAGCTTGTCTCCGAACACGAGCTAGTCTTTGGACAACATCTGTTTCACCTGTACTTAACTCTGTTATTTTAAACCCGGGATTTTCAACCGGTCTAAAACCACGTGATTCAATACCCATAAAAATCAAAATTTTCAGAGATTAAATTAGTAATATCAGAAACTACTTATAAAAACGAGGCACCTTTTTACAAACAAAATAACGTTTTTCTTAAATAATTTTCTCCAAATCAGCTCTCACGGCTTCAATACCACCCCTTCTTGCCTCAAGTGAAAATTTCCAAGCGTCGTCATCTTTAAATTTACCCGGCCCATCACCAACATAATTACGATCAACCGCGGCAGCCTTGTCTGCATCATCAAAAGCTGCTTTTTCAAACATCAAATCCCGTTCCTTTCCTTTTAATAAACTAATTTTTGTTTGATAGTCATGTATAGCCAATTCAGCTAAAATTTTTGCCTTTTCTGTTGCGACGGCTTCGGCCATAACGGCCGCTTTTCTTTCTTGGCTTCTGGCCCGGGCCTCGGCAAAAGAAGTGGCTGGTGGTTTAGGAACTTCCTGAGTTCGAACCAGCCTTTGTTCCCTAGGTACCTCACCCGGCTTTCTGTAAGGTTCGGCTATTGGTGGTTGAAAAAGGTTTTCTCTTCCCATAAAAAATCAAAATTAATTATTCCTCATCGAGTTCGATATCCTCCTTGGCCTCCACTTTACCAATCTTTCTGGTTTTTTGCCACTGTTTGGCTTGGTTTTTATTTTGTCGCAAAAGTTCACGGAATCTTTCGGCACCCAGAATACTGGGGACAATTACGTAAGCTGCGCCAAGGGCATAGCATTCCATAGCCTCTTCCGGCGAACGAGCCGCCACAATAGCTGTGCCCTTAAAATTCTCAGCTCGCAAATAAGTTAGTAATTCCAAACTGGTCGTAACATCAGGAATAGTTGAAAGCAGTAATTTGGTTTTAGCGACTCGCAACTCTTGCAAAAAATCCTCATCACCAGCATCACCATAAACTACCGGAACTCGGCGAGCCTTTAGCATTTCGATGACTTTTGGATCGTAATCGACGACCAAATATTTATGACCGAGATTTTTGACCTCACTCAACAAAACTTCACCAGTACGATGACAGCCAAACAAAATAACGTCTGGCGAAGCGGCGGCTCGAGCTTTAGCAATGTGTTTAATACGCTGACGTTCAAAAAGTTTAAAAAATGGTCGAAGTTTATCGTAGATTTTTTCGTTTTCTTTTATGAAATAGGTTGAGCCGGCGATGGTAATAAGTCCGACCGCGGCAGCTAAAGTCATGGCTGACGGTGAGACGAGGCCGAGCGAAACGCCGGCGCCGAGCATAATGAAAGAAAACTCTGAGACTTGAGCCGTGGTCGCGGCTGTTAAAAATCCAGTTTGTGGATGATAACCCAAGGCCCGCATGACCAGCATCATGATAATTGGGTTACCAATAAAAACGTAAAGCGAAAAAATGACGATCGGCCAAATCATTTGAGCGGCCGTGGCGAGTTGAAGTTGAGTGCCAAGGGCAACAAAAAACAAAATGAGAAAAAAATCACGCAGCGGTTTTACTCGAGCGTTAATCTCGTGTTCGTAGTGCGTTCCAGACAACGAGATACCAGCAATAAGCGCACCGATCTCTGGGCCAAAACCAAAGTAAGTCAAAACTCCGGCCACAGCAAAACACCAACCAAGCGAAAAAACCAAAAGTAACTCTTGCGAAGCCGCGGCGAATTTAACCAAATGAGGCACAACATAAGTTGAAAGCAGCCAGAAAAACAAAACTACTACCAAACCTTTTAAAAGCGACCAACTTAAAATTTGAACTGGAGTTTGTCCCTTACCAATCGCCCCGAGCACCAGCAAGATGATCATGGCAATAAGATCCTGAACGATTAAAAAACCAACAGTAATTTTTCCATAAAGAGTATCCAAGTCTTCCTTATCCATGAGCATTTTGACGATGATGATGGTGCTGGAAAAGGAAAAGGCCACGGCAACGAAGAGACTGGTGGTGATATCGAAGCCGAGATAATAAGCAATTAAAAAACCGACAGCCGAGGTAAAAATAACTTGAGCTAACCCACTAAAAACCGAGACGGCCCCAACTTCTTTTATTCGTCGCCAATTTAAACCCAGTCCAACAGTAAACAAAAGAAAAGAAATCCCAATCTTAGCCAACGCCTCAAAAGCCGCCGTCTCGTGAATCAAAGCCAAAAAGGCCGGGCCAACCAAAATACCGGCTACCAGGTAAGCAATGATAAGCGGCTGTTTAAAAGCCCGAACCAAAAAAGACAACGCCGCTGCGATGATAATCACGCCACCAATCTGAAAAAATAAACTTTCCTCCATAAGTGTTGAAATTCGACCAACTACCTGTCATTCTGAACCCTCGTGAAGAATCTCGTTCGCCCTTCCGTAGCTCGACGCGAGCGAAGGAGGGCCACGTGATATTAATTTAAAACCACGCGGCGAGATCCCTCTCTGGCTCGGGATGACATTTTTTTTATTATAACACAAAAAATGCTTCGTTTGAACAAAAAAATTTGTCGGACAAATCTGGACAAGTTTGGTATTGTCTTTTTCCGCTAAAAACCGTATGGTTTTCTTATATCTAATAACTTTGTAATTTTTCTTTTGACTGATATGAAGACGACAATTAATCTTAAACCACAGACACTCGAACTCTTGGGTCTCAAAACCAAAGATCTCGACGTCTATTTGGCCGTCTTAAAACTCGGCACCGCCCCGCTGCGTCGAGTGGCTGAAGTAGCTGGTTATAATCGAGGTACTTCTTACGACGCACTCAAACGGCTCATCGAAGTTGGCCTCATCGGTTATGTCGATGCCAAACCCCATCGCTATTTCACGGCCGAGGATCCACAAAAACTCCGCGGTCTAGCCACTCGTCGCGAAGTAGCGATTCAAGAAGCGCGTCTGCAACTTGATTCCCTACTCCCGGATTTTCAAGCTTTGGCCGGCTCAGCTACTTACCGTCCGGCCGTTCGTTATTACGAAGGTAAGGATGGTATTAAAGACATTCTAAAAGATGTTCTTAAAACCAGCGAAAAAACCAAAAACAAAACCTATCGCATTTACTCATCAGCAAAACTCCGCGAACTTATCGCCGCGGCCTGGCCAAACTTTACCAAAACTCGAGTCGAACTCGGCGTCCGAGTCAAAGCCATTTCCATTGGACCTGGCGGCGAAACGGCCGGACTCGACGAACGGAAATGGTTGAGTAAAGAAAAAAGTTCCTCAGCCTACATTTTCATTTACGGTCAAAAAACCGCCTATGTTTCAGCCGACGAATACGGAAGATTATTCGGCGCCCTGATTGACGATGAAAATATCACCTCATCGCAGAGTCTGATTTTTGACGTGCTGTGGAAGGCACTTTGATTGGAGGGGATAGGGGAAAGGGGACAGGGATGGAAGCCTGATTGTTTATCGGGTGAAGGCAGAAAAATAAATACACTTGTCATTCTGAGCCCTCGCGAAGAATCTTTTGACCCTTACAACAGAGCCTTTACTAGAAAAATAAGTAATTAAATAGATTCTTCGCGAGGGCTCAGAATGACAAAAAAACAAAAAACCTAACAATAAACTTCCTTCCCTGTCCCCTATCCCCTTTCCCCTCGATCCCAACACCATTTTATTCCATTGACCCACCACCACTATGTGCGGAATCGTTGGCTACATTGGCCCCAGAAAAAATATCGTTCAAGACATTGTTCTCCCCGGTTTATCGGCGCTCGAGGAGCGTGGTTATGATTCGGCTGGCATTGCCGCACTTGTCGGAGACCAAATAATCGTTTCAAAAGCTGTCGGCAAACTTGAAGTTTTGCGCGCCGATAAAATTTTGAGCGAAATGAACGAAGCAGCGCTCGCCATTGGTCACACTCGCTGGGCCACACACGGTGGCGTTACGGTACCAAACGCGCATCCACACACTGATTGCTCGGACGAGCTGGCGATTGTTCATAACGGCATCATTGAAAATTATCACGAACTCAAAAAAAATCTTGAAGCGGTTGGTCATATTTTTAAATCCGAAACTGATACCGAAGTCATCGCACATTTAATCGAAGAAAATTTAAAACCCGAAAACACTTCACTCGAATCAGCTGTTCGTGAAACCGTTGGCAAACTGCACGGCACTTGGGGCCTGGTTGTCATGCACAAAAAATTTCCGAACGAACTTGTCCTGGCTCGCCACGGCAGTCCGATTCTTATTGGTCTTGGTCAAAATGAAATTTTTGTTGCCTCGCTCGAAGACGCTTTCACTTCTTTTACCAAACGCTTTTTTGTTTTGCCAGAAAATAAAGTCTGCACGGTTCGAGCTGAAGGTTGCAGTGAAATCGCTGAAACTATTTTGACCGCTGATAATGATGAAGTTGTCACAGCCGATCCCTTCCCTCACTTCATGCTCAAAGAAATCTACGAACAACCAGAAACAATTCTTCGAACTTTGAATAACGGCGGTCGTCTATTTTTAGAAGACGGCACCGCCAAACTCGGCGGACTCGAAGAAAAAAAATCTGAACTCTTATCAGCCAAACACTTGCGAGCTATTGCTTGCGGCACAGCAAAATATTCGGCCGAACTCGGCAGTTGGTGGTTAACCAAATATGGTGGTTTCGAAACAGTTCAAACCGAAGCGGCCTCAGAAGCTCGACCAAATTTTTATCCGAGCAACACGGCGGTCTTAGCGGTCAGTCAGTCTGGCGAGACTCATGACACGCTGCAAAAAATCAAAGAAGCCAAAGAACTCGGTCACCATGTTTTTTCCATCATCAATCGTGTCGGCAAAGCCATTGCCCGCGAAACTGGTTGCGGAGTTTACACCAATGCTGGCCCAGAAAAAGCTGTCGCCTCAACCAAAGTTTTCCTGGCTCAATCCGTCGTCTTCCTTCTTCTCACATTATGGTTCGGCCGCGGCCGCGAAAAAATCAACAAAGATTTTGGTCGGGCCCTTGGTCGCGCTCTCCTCGCTCTATCCGAGGATGTTCGCCGAACGATAAATAAAACCAACGAACAAACCAAAAAAATCGCCGAATTTATGGCTCAAAAACCCAATGCCTATTTTATCGGTCGCAACGCCGGCGCTATGATTGCCAAGGAAGGCGCCCTTAAACTAAAAGAAGTCGCCTACATTCACGCCGAAGCCTACGAAGCCGGCGAATTAAAACACGGGGCCATCGCTTTAATCGAAGAAAATTTTCCGGTCATCGGCGTTATTTTATCCGAAGAAGAAAAAGACGCCATGATAAATAACTTAACCGAAGTCAAAGCCCGCGGTGCCAAAACCATTGTCGTCGCCCCAGAAGGTTTAGCTATCCCAACCAGCGCCGCCGATGAAATAATTTATTTCCCCGAAGCTCATTCCATGACCGCACCACTCCTGGCCGTAATTCCCCTCCAACTCCTGGCCTACCACACCGCCGTGGCCCGCGGATTCAATCCGGATCGACCGCGGAATTTGGCTAAAAGTGTGACGGTTGGGTAATTACTTCCCCCACCCCCTCCTTCGCTCGGAGCTACGGAAGGGCACGGCCAGCCCTCCCCCGTACGCGGCGTACAGGAGAGGGAGAATTATTTTATTTTTTAGTAAAACCACGAGGCCAACCTCCGCTGGGCTTCGGCTTGGCAAGCGAGATCCCTCTTTGGCTCGGGATGACAAAAAAAAGAACCCTCCCTCCTTCGCATGCCACATGCGGGGGAGGGTTGGGGTGGGGGCCGATCCAACATTCGTTATTCGCACCCCCCCCAAAAAAAAATTCAGCCCGAGGAGCGGACTGAAATAACGACCGTCTGGTTGCCAATACCGAATCAGAACGGCGAGGACAACCAGGCCAGGAA
The DNA here is from genome assembly GCA_043805995.1 of Candidatus Uhrbacteria bacterium. Lineage (GTDB taxonomy): Bacteria > Patescibacteriota > Patescibacteriia > UBA9934 > GWF2-40-263 > UBA12403. Next base: position 8,097 of record JAZDHJ010000051.1, on the reverse strand, counting down.
GGCGACGATGAGCAGTAAGCCGAGAGCGATGAGTAGATATCGTTCCAGACTTGACAGAGGCCGCCGCGACTTTTTTCTGGTCACGACAAGTGGCGCTCGAGGCGGCAAAATCGGAGCTGCGAATTGAATACCTTTGGGAGGCGACGGCGGTCGAAGACCGCGATCGTCTTGATCGACCACATTCGCCCCAGCAGGAACTTCCGTCTCACAGTCTCGCAACACCATGGGCGGAGCACGAACCGCCAAAGGATTCCGTGGAACCGGAACGAACCCCGTATCAAGGTCTCGCAGCCTAGATACACGCCTGATCCGCTTAGGCGGTTCGGGCTTTGGCTCCGCTGGCCATGAAGTTTCTGACAGCGAGGGCAACGGCGCCGAATCTTCTTGAGCCGGCTCGGGCGAAGAGCCAACTACAGGTTCTTCGACCCTAGACGGAGGCGCCCATTTTTGAGCCCGAGCGTGTGGCGCATCTGCCGGAATTTCTGACAGCGATGAGACCGGTGGTTCTTCGACTATCGCTCTGCCAGCCATTTCGACCGAAGCAGATGGGCTAGGTTTCTGCGATTCGCACGGCGGAGAAACCGGCCTTGTCATCAACCGAGAAATCGGCGTACTGGCCGGAGGCGGAGATGCACGGTGTGGCTTCGGCGGACCATCAGGCTCTTCCATCTCGCAGCCACCAGGCGCCGCAATAGTCAGAAGACCTGCAAGCGAACGACTGGCGGATGGTGGCGCTCTTTTCTTTGGTGTTGCCACTTCAGACTCCTTCTTGTTTCAGGAAAGGAAAGGACGAAAACTGGGATAACAGTAAGCAAAAAATCAAAAAATGTCAACCGCCGGTTGAGTGGAACCTCTTTTTTTCTCAAATTATGAGCGACAGCGACATTATCGAGAAAAAAATCGCAAAAAAGAACCGTATAGTGGCCGACCGGCCACTATACGGTTCTTTCTTTGGTCTTTGATTTTTCTTTTTTCAAACTAATCTTTCTTCTCCTTCAACGTCAACCCAACCGCCGACAAAATCGTTAAAATTGCCAACAACCCCAAGGCAATCAATTTCTCTCGGCTTTGCAAAAACAAAGTTAAGGTACCAAAACCGCCAGCCACCACATAATACAAAAGTACGGTTTGCTTTTTTGAAAAACCGGCGGCTAATAATTTGTGATGCAAATGCGAACGGTCACCTTTAACCGCAGCTTTAAGACCGCCGCGAAGCACTCGACGAGTCACGACAAAAATTACATCGAGTAAGGGAATGCCCACGACCAAAAGCGCAGTGGCTAATTTTCCACCAGAAATAACGGCGAGCGTACCAATAAGAAATCCGACAAAAGTACTGCCGCCTTCCCCAAGAAAAATCGAAGCGGGTGAAAAATTAAAAACTAAAAATCCCAGCAAAGCTCCAAGAGCAACAACTGACAACAAAGCCACATCCGGCTGAAAATAAGCCGCGGTCAGAGCCAAGGACATAATCATAAAAGCCCCAATTGAACTTACCCCGGTCGCCAGGCCATCCAAGCCATCCAAAAACTTAGTGGTATACATAACCACCAAAAGCCAAACAAAAACTAAAATGTTCGACTGCCAAGTGGCAAGATAAATTATTCCGCCAAAAGGATTAGTCAGTTTCTCCACTTCAACACCAAACAAAACCGCCACCAGAGCAGCCAGGACTGGTGCAATGATCGTAATTTTTGGTGGCAAAGAATATTTATCGTCCAAGTAACCGCCAATCATTAAAATCAAACCGCCCAAAAAGAAACCTAAATAATGCTGCCAGCCAATCTCTCCACTCGTCAGAGCGTCAGAAGTTAAAAGAAGGTAGACGACAACACTGGCCAAAGAAATAAAAATTGCCAAGCCGCCGAACAAAGGGATTGGTTTATCATGAAGTTTTTTTGGCGCCACTGGAACATCGACCAAACCGAAATGTGAGGCGAGTTTTTTGATAACCAAAGTTAAAATAATTGACGCTAAAAAAGACGCGATAAACCAAGGAAACAAAAGTTTCGCGTCTTGAAAAAATATTTGCCAGTTACCTAAAATCATACAGCTTTTTCGATTTCCACCTTACCGCCAGCCTTGAGCACAATTGTGTCTCGGGGTTTTAGCTCACCAGAAAGCATGGCGTTAGCAATGGCATTTTCCACATCCTCCTGAACAACGCGACGCAAAGGCCGAGCACCGAACAAAGGATCATAACCTTTTCTCGATAGCTCCTCGATAATCGCGTCGTCTGGTCTAAATTTGTAACCTTTCATTTCAACCCTCTCACCAACTTGCTTAACCATCAGGAAAGCAATCTGACGAACATCGTCGAGCGTCAATGGCTTGAAAACAATCACCGCATCAAAACGGTTTAAAAATTCAGGCCGATAAACAGTTTTTAATTCTTGTTCCAAAAGTCGGGTTTTGATTTCTTCCATTGGTCGATTAGCACTTACCGCCTCCTGGATATAACTTGTCCCGGCGTTTGAAGTGGCGATAATAATGGTGCTGGTAAAATCAATGGTGCGACCGGCGGCATCGGTTAAGCGACCATCGTCCATAACCTGCAAAAATAAGTTGAGAATATTTGGGTGAGCTTTTTCCAATTCGTCCAAAAGCACGATAGAAAATGGTTCCTGACGCACGGCCTCGGTCAACATACCACCCTCCTTGGAATCAGGATTACCAATGAGGCGATGAATACTGGCTGTGTCTTGATATTCTGACATATCAAAACGCAACATAGCCTTTTCGTTACCAAAATAAGCTTCAGCCACCGCTTTGGCTAGTTCGGTTTTACCAACACCGGTCGGTCCAAGAAACAAAAAGTTGGCGATTGGTCGTTTACCGCTTCTAAGCTCAGCTCTGGCTCGACGCAAGGCCGAAGAGACGGCTTTGACAGCTTCTTCCTGACCAATAACTCGACCGTGTAATCGATCCTCGAAATGCAAAAGTTTTTCGCGTTCATCTTCGGAAACTTTTGTTAACGGAATGCCGGTTTTTTGAGAAATAACTCGGGAAACATCATCGCCAGTAACTAAAGTATTGGTACCTTTTCTTTGCTTAGCGTCCAAAGCCACCTCCTTAGCAATCTCGAAAGCCTTGGCTGGCAAATATGATTCATGAAGATAACGATCAGAGAGCGTCACACATTTTTCCAAAGCATCGAAAGAAAAAATGACATTATTTTGGCCTTCAAGATTGGCCATTTTTGATTCCAAAATATTTATAGCTGAAGAAACATCGGGTTCAGGGACATTTATTTTTTGCAAAATTCGACCTAAGGCTGAAGGCTGCACAGCCGAAGTGTAAGCCTCGGGCGTGGTGGTGGCGATCAAAAATGAAATACCGCGAGCCAAAGCGTCAGCCAAAACTGAAGCCAAATCCATGGTGTGTTCGCTGCCGGAAGTAATGCCGGTTATTTTTTCAATGTCGGAAATTACCAGCACAATATTTCGTGAACGAGAAACTTCGACCAAAACTGTCATAAGCCGCTCTTGAGCCTCGGCTGGATTAGCACCGGAAAGAAGAGTGGCGAGCGACAAAGAAACCAATCGTTTATCTTTCAAAATATCCGGTACATCTTCCTCAACCATACGTTCGGCAATACCAGCAATAATTGCGTCCTTACCTACTCCTGGTTGACCAACCAAAACCACACTTTGGCCACCACCTTCGATGGCTCGAAAAATTTCATTGATTTCATTTTCACGATCAACTAAAAGCGGCAAACGACCGTAAACCGCATCAACGGTCAAATCATCAGCCACTCGATCGAGCATTGGCGTGGCCACCGAAGTCATGGCCCGATTCATATCACCAACCGGTTTGTGCAGGGCCGCTCGGCGAAAACGGTCGTAGCGAACCCGAAGATCTTCGTTAATGCGCACCCATTCAACCACATGATCAAACTGATCTACGGTTATTTCTTTAGCTGACAGCCAATCGGCTAATAAAGGTTCAGCGTGAAAAGAAGTCTGTAAAATTTCCAAAGCTGAAACTGTTTCTTTACCTTGTTCATAGGCAGAAATAAAAGATTGTAAAACCACCCCCAGCCCAGCTTCACTAAACACTGCGTTTTCACCGGTCGGCCTAGTTGCCAAAGCTTGCTCGATAGCCGGTTTAAGATCATCGAAACGCACACCTAAACGGGCCAAAACCACCCGAGGTTTTTCGGCCATTAAACAACCGGAAAAAATATGAATTGGGGCCACCTGAGCATGATGAAAACGTTCAGCTAATTCAAAAGCACTTTCAAATGATTTATAAGCGTTCTGTTCCATGGCCCCGGCAATATTTTCCAAATGGCTACGAAGTGGGGCCGAAACAATTTCCGGTTTTTCACCCTGATAAACGCGTTTAGGTACTAAGTGAGTCCTTCGTGAAGATTCGGCCATACGATAAACTACAAACTCACCACAAATTAAAGCCAAAAAAAACATCATAGAAGCAAAATTTGGCACCAACCAAGTTTTTGCTCCGAGTATTAAATTACTGTCACCGCGAACATACAAATCAGCCGCAAAAAAAACCAAGGCGGCCAAACCGATAATCAAACCAACCATGGTTAAAACCGTATCGGCTTTTTTTCTTAAATGTTTAACCGTCCGTGATGAGTGATCCAAGGCCTCGAGCCAGGCAAAAGATTTACCATTAATAACCACGGCTCGAACGGAGTTTTCATTACTGGTGACAAGATCTGGGTTAACCAACGTATTTTCAAAAGGTAACATATTAAGCAAAGAAAAAACCTACAAAATTAAACAGAAAACCAAAAACTGAAACTGGCAACAGCAGCAAGTAACCAACCAAAAAAAGTAACATGATAATTAACCAAAAAAACATAGCCAGCCCGCGAACCACAACCATAAACAAACGAATAAAAAAACTAATAAGTCGACTAGCCCAATCAGTACTGCCGTACATAGGCACAAAAAGATTTGCTAGCCAAACACCAAGTCCAAGATTTATGTACTGATTTTTAATAGACCCTCGAATAAATTTTAGAATGTCCAACAAGCCCCGGGTGTACCACCAAACCGGAAAAAAAACGCCACGGCCGATGGTTTCCAAAACCAATTTGACCGTACCAAAAGGAATTGTGCTTGTCATAAAAGTTAAAGTTATTATACAACATTTTTTGCTTTAAGGGGAATAAGGGGACGGAAAGGGTTGCAGGAGATTTTTAAGTTTGAAAATTATCAACATCCTCCTCCTTACAAAAAACAAACTTCTTGCTAAATTATACCTCCAAAGTTTTCTTTTTAAAAAAAAATCATCTAAAATATTTCCGTTATGATTACTCCGCAAAAAAACCAAGGCTTAATCCAAATCTATACTGGCGATGGCAAAGGTAAAACCACTGCCTCTTTAGGTTTGGCTTTACGAGCTGTTGGTGCCGGCAAAAAAGTTGGCATTGTTTTTTTTGATAAAGGCGGTGAGCATTATTCCGAACGAAAAATTTTGCACGAAAAACTCAGTGACCTTATCGACTTTGCGGTCACTGGTCGTGATCGGATTGATAGCACTAACCGTTTCGATTTCTCAATTACCGAAGAAGATAAAAACGAAGCCGCTCGCGGCCTTGAAGTTGCTCGCCGTATGTTTGCCGATGGTTACGATTTAATCATCCTCGATGAGTTCAACACCGCAGCTGCCTTAAAACTTTTTTCTGAAGAGGCGGCTTTAAGATTTTTAGACGAAAAACCAAACCATATCGAATTGGTTTTAACCGGTCGTCATGCTTTGCCCAGCATTTTAGCTCGCGCCGATTTGGTCACCGAAATGAAAATGGTTAAACATTATTATTATCAAGGCGTGAAAGCCCGAGCGGGTTTGGACTATTAAAAAAAGCCACCCCGCTGTGAAGGTGGAAGAGTTCGGTCGGCATTATTGGCTCGCCGTGAGTTCGGTGCTTTGTCCAACCGGCGACTCAAATATTCGTGTGGTCAAAATTCCGACAGCATAGAGCTGGTTGATAACGTTAGACCAATCCGGATTCGCCTGAAGCAGTCGGTCTCTAATTTCCTCGCCAGTAAGAGGATGACTCTCATGCTTATCCAGACGATGCATAGCGTCGTAGGTATCGGCCAAAGCAAGGAGGCGAGCGTAAAGATTTATTTCCTCCAAATCGTCCGAGGAAAACTTACGCGATGGTTCTGGCAGCCTGGCTGGGTAACTATGGCCTTGAAACCAGTGATGCCGAACAACGATCTCGGCAATAAAACCAAAGAGATCGCTGAGCACACACCAACTGATAATTGGATGCACTTCCATTACCAAAGCATCGCTCTGACTCCAACTTCCGGTTTTTCCTAAAACATCCTGGTCCACCGAGGCTTTGCCAACATCGTGCAAAAGTCCGGCATAAAAGGCAATCTGTTCGTTCAAGTTAAGAAAACGGGCGATCACCCTGACTATCAGGGCTACACGGATGCTGTGCTCGTAGTGTTCGTAAACAACCGGACCGTTATCGCGAAGATTTGCTAGAAGCAAAAGAACAGCCGTCTTTATTTCTGCCTCGATTCCTAGTTCCTTGAAAACGACATGCATTCGTCCCTCAAGAGGCATGGCTGGATCAAAATATACTGTACTTGGCATGACTGCCTCCAAAAAAATCGATAAGTGGATGAACAATATACGTCTGAATCTTATCTTTTGTCAACCGTCGATTTAAAATAAGTAGAGACGTTGCATTGCAACGTCTCTACTTATTTTTTCGGAAAAAATTTACGGTTGAAGCGAATCCTCTTTGCCGTTCAATAAAATTTTGATTTCTTTTACCGCATCGAATTGTTTCAAGGTGTTTTCAATTTCAGCACTAATGCCGGCGACCAAACACGAGCCACCGAGCGGTTCGGCCACCGCACCACCCAAATCAACGGTCGTTAAGCCTTCACCGGAAATTGAGATATCGTTTAGCTCTGAACGAAAAGGCAGGGCTGTTGAATAATGATTAGCAATTTCCAAATCTGTCGGTCCTTGCAGCAACATAATCATAACGGCGCGAGCTGGTAAAATGGTGGCCGTAATTTTTCTGGTCACCGAAAAAACCGTCGTGCAGGTTATTTCTGGATCCATCGCATCATTATGAAAATAAAGTTTCAAATCAGTTGTGTTAATCCGATCTAAAATCAAATCAATAGAAACTACGTCGATAGCTGAACCGTCTTTGGCCGAAGCTTGGTAAACCTCAAGGGTAACATTAGGATTTTTAATCTCAGGTACAACTATCCAAAAATCAAAAGAACCAAACTGTCCCATGTCTGGCGCTTCGGCATAATCAGTTCCCTTCGCCAGTTCTGGACCGTCGGTATAAGCCAACCGCCAAGAAACCACATTTTCAAAAACTCGAGCCTGGCCGGTTACATGAATCGGATTGGCAACCGTAGCGTAAGCAATCGGCGAGGTGACAATAATATTGGCCGAACTTTCCGGTTCAACTGTGTTTGTTGAAACTGGCGGTTTATCTGACGAAACAGGCGGTTTAAAACGACTAACTACGGAATTACAACCAAAGCCACAAAAAAGTAGAAGAGCTGTAACCAAAAAATATTTCATATAATGAAACCTTAGCACTTTTATGCTAAAATTGATATGGAGGAGAAATCATGGGCAACCACCAACAACTGGAGGCTGACATGTTCACCGACCAAAAAACTTTTTACCAAAGGAGACTCACAGTTCTTCTCGGCAGAATGGAAATCAGAGAATATCGGGAAGATTGGAATCGACGAGAAGTTTCCTTCACCCTTCACGGCACGCTGGGTATCTGCGATACAACCATCGTCCGAATCAAGGAACTTCTTTCGGCCAAACTTCTTTTTCTGACTTCGGTCAACAACTCTTTCCAGGTGCATAACTGTCCAAAATCCTATTTTTGTACTAAAATAAGAGCAGAAACAATCTTTTTAAGACAAAAACAAAATGGATTCCATTAACGCTCGGGAAATCATGGAGATTATCCCAGATGAATTATTAGACCGATTGGCTGTTGAAAATAAGGTTGATTATTCGGTTAAAAAATTAAAGGGCCGAACGATATTTCAATTATTCGTCTATGGAATATTGAGCGGCAAAATGATTTCGCTTCGCATCCTCGAAGCTATT
>JAZDHJ010000050.1:0-26571 GCA_043805995.1 Candidatus Uhrbacteria bacterium | reverse complement strand
TAAATAATGAACAATACGAAAATTTAGAAAACAAAAGAAGACTAAGTGAATTTTTTATCCAAAAAACAATCGACAAATTCACCCAAAAAACCACTGCCCGCCCCAACTTAAAACCCCCTGCAACCCCTTAAACCCCTTCCGCCCCCCCCCAACCCAATATGAATTTACTCGCCTCGCTAAAAGACAAACAAAAAGAACTAAAAGAAATCGAATCCAAACTTATGGATCCGGTGGTGCTTGGCGATCAAAAAAAACTTCGCGAATTTAACGAAGCTTATTCTGAACTTTCGGAAACAGTAAAACTTGGCGAAGCTTATGAAAAAGTTTTTAATGAATTGGAAGAAGCTAAAAAAACTTTATCCGAGGCTAACGATTTGGAGTTGAGGGCCATGGCTGAACAGGAAATTATTGAACTTGAAACCGAACTGCCAAAACTGGAAGAAAATTTTACTCTAGCCCTAGTTCCACCCGATCCGCTCGATAAAAAAAATATTGTCGTCGAAATTCGAGCCGGCGCTGGTGGCGACGAATCAGCTCTTTTTGCCACCGAACTTTTACGCATGTATTCGCGTTACGCTGAAAGACAAAACTGGAAAATGAATCTCGTCTCCTCTTCACAAAACGATCTTGGCGGTTGCAAAGAAGTTATTTTTACTATCACTGGAAAAAATGTTTATAGCCGTCTTAAATACGAAAGCGGCGTTCACCGAGTTCAGCGCGTACCGGAAACCGAGAAAGCTGGTCGGGTTCATACTTCAACAGTAACAGTCGCCGTTCTGCCGGAAGCGGAGGAAGTCGATCTTTACATCGATCCAAAAGATATTCGTATCGACACCATGACAGCTGGTGGACATGGCGGACAAAGTGTTAACACCACTTATTCGGCCGTCCGCTTGCTCCACTTGCCGACTGGCTTAATTGTCATCTGCCAAGACGAACGCAGTCAAACTCAAAACCGTTTGCGAGCCATGGGCGTCCTCCGTTCCAGATTATTTGCTCTCAAACAAGAAGAAGAAAAAAAGAAGCGCGAAAATGCCCGCCGCGGCCAAATCGGCACCGGCGGTCGTTCAGAAAAAATTCGCACTTACAACTTCCCCCAAGACCGCGTCACCGATCACCGCATCCGCCAAAGTTATCATGGCCTGCCAAACATAATGGACGGCGACATTGATAAAATAATCACCGATTTAAAAACTGCCGAACTCAACAATGCCTTCGTTTCTGATTCTGATGAGAGTGATGAGTAAAAAAACTCCGAGAAAAGACGCAACAAAATTTGCGTCTTTTTTTGATCTCAAAAAGTAGGTTGTGGAAAAAATACTTGACTTCTTTTTTAAGATGGAGCAAACTTTCAAAGCCGAGGCCGAAGTTGGCTACGAGTTAAGGAATTCTGACACGGTCAGACCCTCGACTACGAGTCAAAGAAGCCTTTGGCTGTCCCCAGATGCAAAGAGGCAACAGACAACCATGAATCGAACTCGTCGCTCCTCAAAGGACCACCGCGTCAACTTCAAGGCGGGCACAACTTTCGGAGCCACCGTCGTCATCTGCTTCCGCAACGCGGGTTCCAAGGCGCACGGCGGCATGACCAACAAGACCAGGACCTAGGCACGCTTCGCCTTCAGGCCCGCGATTCCAACCCCTTCCGCCCACTCCGGGGCGAGGGAGACTTCATGCAAAGCGAGCGCGGCCCTCCGCCACCCCGACCATGAACATGGGTTCTACCCCGTTCACTGCTTCGTCTAGATAGACCCGGACTCCCCCTCCACCGTTTCCACAGCCGCTTGCGGCTGAGAGTCTCGGGGCTGCCCGATCCCTCCGTGGCCGAAGCCGAAAACAACGCCCGGCGTTGCTCGTGGCTTCGACCACACCTTGCTCGGCCTTTCCTGGCCACCCGTCGAGACCCTCTCGACGGCCTCTTTTTTTTATACAGGTTTTATTTTATCCACAATCATCGTTTTCGGCTCTTGACAGCCATAAAAGACTGGCGTAATCTTGCCAATACTGTCGTCTGAAGTCCTAACTGGGATACTTCGACGATGTAGGAGACGAATGTCTTCCTCCAACCTGACCCCGCGTGGTTTGGGTCTAACGACCCATGGTTGGAAGGAAGCTTCGGTTTCCGCTCACTGTGCTTTCCTGCACGGCGCAGGCTTGCGAAGTCCTCACGAAGGAGACTTGAACGTCGGTGGTTCTTGGACCACCCACCCTCAGCGAAGATACACGAGCCTGGTTCGTCCAGACTGTGTCCGCAAGGGCAAACGAGGCTTCTAAAGGCACAGACCTGTTGTTTTGCCACACCACGACGGCCGCCCTGAGAAGAAGACGTCCGACGTGTCGGAACGTTTCGTCGTTCTCGGCGGAAAGCATTGATATGAACCCCGGTCTGACTGTGGTTCGTTCCCCTGGCAAGAACAGGTGGGTAGGGGTTGCGCGCCGCAACACCAAAGACTACCCCGAAGGTGATGGTGGTGAACACCAAACCTACGGGTCGCAGCGCGCGCCCCAACTCTGAGTTGTTCTCGCGGCCCAAAAGGCCCGTTGACCCGTGTTCCTACTGTCTGTTGGACCCAAACCCTGAGGTGTCTCAACTCAAACGTTGCTTCACCCCTCTTCCCAGCGCAAGCTGGCTTTCGCTCGGCCTTCCATGGCCAACCGTCGGGATTCGTCTCGACGGTCCTTTTTTTTATAAAAACCGTCACCTTGACACCAACAGACGATTAATTTACTATATCGAAGCGTTAAACGTTCCGGGGCCTGTAGTTCAGTGGACAGAACACGGCTATGGAATTCCAGACTTAAAAGAATACCAAGGAAGCTTACGTACCCTTGTTGGAATTCTTCATGGAAGTATCCAAAAAGCCGCAGTCACAGGTTCGAATCCTGTCGGGCCCATATCCCAATCTTGGGGCACACCCAAAGAAAGTCGGACTCCTGGCCAACCCTGACTCCGCAAGGAAAACCACGACTTAGTGGTGTGTCCCATTCCCCCACGCGCGTCTGGAGCTGGTCTTAAACCCCGTCTCCAATAGACCTTCTCTGGACGCGCACCCTTTTCTCAGAGTTGTCGCAGATAAAAGTCGACCATAGCGGCCGTTACGGATCATACCGACATGCTTACTCCGTGTGTAACGGGGTCTCGGAACAAAAGCTACAGTTTCGATCCAACGCGGACCCTTCCAAGATGATTTCTGCGACAACTCACCCTTTCCCGGCGGGTATACTAGAGGTTTAAATACTCTTACCCGCTATTCAAACGAAAGGCCTATGGCCACCGCCAATGGCATGCGAGGTGCTATTTGGTTGTCTGAGACAGGCCGCGCATCAATACAACAGCAACTACGGGAAGTTGCTCAACGTATCCACAAACCGGCCCCACGGCCAACTAGCTTTCGACCGTCGAGACTCCCGCAACTCGACGGTCACTTTTTTTAAAAAAATCTCTAACCCGTGATACACTGATTAAAGTTATGACCACTGTTGAAGCCTTAAAATGGGCTAATGAAAAATTAAAAAGTGATGGGTCGGAGGCTGCTGATTCACCAATGTTAGACGCCCAAATTTTGTTGGCCGCGATTTTGAAAGTCTCGACTTCTTGGTTGTTTACTCATTTTGATCAAGACTTAAAAGAAAACCAGTTGGAGGAATTTCGACAATTTGTTAAAAGAAGAATTAATAAGGAACCGGTGGCTTATATTATCGGCGAAAAAGAATTTTTTAAACGACCATTCTTGGTTAACCCGCTGGTTTTAATTCCTCGACCAGCCACAGAAATTTTGGTCGAAACAGCTTTAGAAAAAATCGACCAAACTCTCGGCGAAACCTGGTTCGCCGACATTGGCACTGGCAGCGGTGCAATCGCCATCACCTTGGCCGCCGAAACCAGTTTTCCAGTTATTGCTTCTGACATTAGTCCGTCGGCCTTAAGTGTCGCCAAAAAAAATGCCGACAAAAATAAAGTTGAAGAACTTATCGATTTTCGCCAAGGTGATTTATTAGAACCTTTAATAAACGCCTTTCGAGCTCTGCAAGAAATACCAGAAAAAAACTCTTGCCAACAATTAATTATTTGTGCCAACCTACCCTACCTCACCCCAAATCAATGGCAAAACACCGATCGAGATGTCAAAGATTTTGAACCAAAACTAGCCTTGGTAGCCGGCCAAGATGGTTTGGATTTATATTGGAAATTAATTCGCGACCTAAAAAAATATCGTTCCCTCTTCCCCAAGTTCTTATCCCTACTCCTCGAAATAGATCCCGACCAAACAAAAAAAATAACCAAAATGGTCCAACACGATTTCCCAGAATCGGTTATTGAAATTCGGAAGGATTTGGAGGGATGGGAACGGGTGGTAATGGTGGAAATTTAATTAAAAATTGTAGGGGCGCCCGGCCGGTCGCCCCTACATTTTTTAATTTACCGTCCATTTTATTTATCCAACGTCGAAACCACTTCAATCCAAGTTTTCCCAGCGTTCCATTTTATTTCTTTACCATCCTCGGAAAAAAATCTTAAACGGTCGTTGGCTGATTCTTTTTTCCAAACGGCCGGAATCTTTTTTCCGTCTTGTAAAACCAAGGCTTCACCTTCACCAATGGTTTCAATTTCACGGCGACCAACGCTATCGATAACTGAGATGGCGGTGTAAACGACAGCTACGTTGTTGGCATAAACTTTATCGCCATCTTCAACTTTATCTTCCACACTTCCCTGCCAACGAAGATAATTATTTTTTTCTTGATCGTATTTCCAACTGAGTCCATAAGCCAAACTGCCAGCTTCTAAAACCAAATCAGCATCGCTCGGATTTTCAGTCGAGCTATCATCTTTAAAGGTCCAAAGACCGTAGTTCAATTCTGGTGCAGTTTCCTTTTTCGCTATTAATACTTTATTCAAAAGCTCAGTCGAAGTGTAAGTGTTATGTGGTGCATAACGATTGGGCGAACGCCAAAAATATTGGCCATTCCAAAATTCATTCAAATCCCAAAGGTCACCGGCAGCTATAAGATTCAAGGCGTCTGGCGATCCACCGACGTGAACGTACATGGCACCAAACTCCTCGGCCCAGTCCAAATAATAAGGTCGGGCGGAACGAACCGGTCCGATTTTTTCTGCATCCTGATCAGCGGCAAAAAAAGCCTCGAAACGAGGAATACCCGCCTCAACCGGTGCCTCGATAACCAAAAAGGCATCATCGATACCGGCAAGTGGCCAAGCGTCGGCCGAATTTTCCACCATCACAGCAAAAACTTGGGGTCGAGAAATTTCTGCAGCCAAAAGTTGGCCGGTAAGTGGATGGCGAAAAGTTAAAACCTTTTCCTCAACCACAGGTTCGACTGAAACGACTGGCTGCCAAGCTTGTCTAAAAGCATAACCAGCCAATAATAAACAGACAAGAATCGCTCCCAATGAATACCACAACCAATTTTTCTGCCAATATTTATTGGCCGAAATTAAAAAAGCTTTTACGGATTTTTTATTTATCATAGCCAGAAAATTATATCATAAAAAGTGAGGACTTGCCTCACTTTTTACTTTTCGAAGTTTATTTTTTGTCACCGGACTTTTTCTTGTCGTCTGGTTTCTTTTTATCATCCGTTTTCTTTTCTTCGGTTCCGGCTTCAGCTTCGCCTTCCTTCTTTTCCTTCTTAGCTACTTCAACAGCATTAACATCAATATCCAAAGCCTTATCGAGTTCGGCCATTTCCTCTTCAGAACGTGGTGGGGTAACCAAAGCGACAGTGTCACCAAGATCATCAACCGCCGCAACACCAGTCGGAAAAGTTAAATCTGAAACATGAATGGTGTCGTCGAAAGTTTTGAGTTTGGAAATATCTACCTCGATAAGGTGAACCAAGTTTTGTGGCAAGGCCCGAACTTCGATTTCGTTCAAAGCTTGAACCAAAGTACCGCCGAGTTCCTTAACAGCTGGAGCTTCACCAATAAATTCGAGTTTAATTTTGGCCGTAATTTCTTTAGTCAAATCCACCGCTCGAAAATCGGCGTGAATTATTTCGGAAGACATTGGATCGAATTGCAAATCTTGGATAAGAACTTTAACCGATTGATCGCCATTAACGACCAAGTCGACCAAAGTACTTTCACCAGCTTCACGAAAAGCTAAAACCAAAGCTTTACGATCGACAGAAATATTTTTTGGTTCCATGGCTGGACCGTAAACAACGGCTGGCACAAAACCTTCGGCGCGAGTTTTCCAATTATCGCGACCAATAACCACTCTTTTTTCGGCGGAAATAGTAATAGACATAAGAAAAATTAATCTAATCTAGCGGCGGTATTGTGCCTTGCGGGGCCAGAAATGTCAAGTGGAGATTGTGTTTATTGGCTTAGAGGGGATTCTGTTGTTTGGGCACTAAGACACTAAAGGGCGCTAGCCCTCCTTCACCGAACCGCTTCGGAGGGTGCGGGGCAAGGAAACTTTTTCTTTTAATTTTCTTCCATGCCTAAACGCCCCAAAACGCCTAAACGCCCTTTAACGCCCCCAAATCAACTCTTTCCAACCACAAATGTGCGGCCAAAACGTCATCGATTGTTAAAGACTCGGCGCCGTGAAATTTAACGGCGTCGTCGAAACTAAGATCGGTAACCAAACTCATTGATCCGACACCGGCGGGATGGGAAAAAATCAGATTCAAAAGCGAATGCTGACATTTTTGGCAGTGCAGAAAAAAAAGATGACTGCTGCCATGTTCCTCGACAGTTTTAGCCTCCAAACGTTTAAATTTATTGCCACAAAGCGGACAAGCGGCCGCAATTTTTAAATTGTCCGGCCACGACTGTGGCCAAGCTGAATTTTGCATAAAGCCATACTATCACCCAAGGACGTTGTTCACAAATGTCGGTTTTCGCGAAAGCATTAGGTTAACATAGGTGAACAACGTCCTCACTTTCGTTCTATCAAAACCTGCTTGGCCGTTACATCGTGGATAACCACGCTTTGAGCCAAGCCAACCATAATAAGCGACATCATCAAAGCACTGCCGCCATAGCTCACAAACGGCAGAGCGATACCAGTCACTGGTAAAAGGCCTAGGTTCATACCAACGTTTACCAAAAATGAAATTAAAAATAAAGCAGCAATTCCTAGCAACAAAAAGCTGGTAAAATCATCACGAGTTAAACGGGCTCGTTTTAAAAGTCGATGAAGCAAAAGGAAGAAAGCGCCAAAAAGCAGCAGAACTCCAACCAGGCCGAATTCCTCGGCGATCACAGCAAAAATAAAATCAGTTTGGCTTTCCGGAATAAATTTTAACTGACTCTGTGAACCAAAACCCAAACCACGACCAAACAACCCGCCGGAACCAACGGCAATAATTGCTTGTTGAACGTTATAACCCTGACCCATGGGATCGTTAGTCGGATCGATAAAGGAAACCAAGCGCGCTTTTTGATAATCGGCAAATAAAAATTGCCAAGAAAAAGCTAGACTGACAACCCCAACCAGAACCAAAAGCAAAATATGTTTAAATTTCAAACCAGCAAAAAATAAAAAGGCCGACCAAATACCCACCAAAAGTAAAGCCGAACCCAAATCTGGCTGACACAAAGTAAGGAAAACCGGTAAGCCAACGATGGCTCCAGATTCGGCCAACTCGCGCCAAGAAATATCACCGCCTCGGCCACTAAAATAACGAGCCAAAACAACAATAACGCAAAGTTTAGCCAACTCCACTGGTTGAAAATGGAAACCAAACAAAGAAAACCAGCCAGTAGTGCCGCGAATGGTTTCACCTAAAAACAAAACCGCCACCAAAGCCAAATTCGTTAAAATATAAAACGGGATAACATAACTTTGCGTCCAACGATAATTTGACCAAGCCACAAAAATCGCCAGCAACAAACCTAAACCAAGAGCAATAAATTGTTTTTGAATTAACAAAAAACCTTGTCCGTTTTGAGACAAAGTAATGGAATAGATAGCGGAAAAACCCAACGAAATTAAAACCAGAGTAGCCAAAAGCATTCTGCCATCCACCCGTCTCAACTTCGTCCAAGAAAAACGCATATCTGTCTGTTGAAATTTCTGAATTATTGAATTATTGAATTAAGGATTGTCATTATTTCTTGTTTTGTTGTGGATTGAATTAAAAATGTAAAATAATTCTTTGGCTTCTTTTTTAACACCTTCTATTTCTTCACTAATTTCTGGAACCGTAACTTTTAATAATTCCAACCAATAGACTGTTTCTTTTGATTCTTTTTTAACAATACCGATTTTATGAATAAAGTCATTTCTAGATTCAGCACTATTGGCTTCACTGTAATTTGCACCAATACTGGTTCCCGATTTGAGTAATTGTTTTACAATGTTTTCCGTGGAAATATTTTTAGGAATTTTCTTAACCAGCAAAATTATTTCTTTTCCAAACTTTAAAGTCCGCTCATCCAAATCAAAAATCCCCTCCATAATTCAGAAATTCAATAATTAAATAATTCAATAATTTAATCCCCCGCTCTCACATCTCCAGGTTGAATTCCCTCAAGTGAGGAATAAGCGGCTGGATCGAAGGGGTTTATTTCTGGGAAAATTTCAATTTTGGTAATGGTTGGGGCTAGACCTAACCAGCGGGCTGATAAGTTTTTTATTTCGCCGCTGGTCAAACTAGAAGTTGTTAAACGCATAACCGCACCAACATCGTTACCACGCCATAAAACCGCCGTAAAGCTGGGCTGCCAATAACTGTAAGCGGTGGTATTTTTAACCGTAAAAGACAAAGTGGCCGGCAAAGCTGGATCTAACTTGGCAAACGCCGAATTCTCGATAACAAAACCAAGACGATCGGCCAACCAAACATTATAATCACTGATTTCATGGGTGTCGACTCGATACCAAGAAACGTTGCGAAGCGAAAGATTGACGGTAGTTGGTTGAGCCTGGGTGGCCTCTAAAAAAATAATTGGTTTTTGACTTTTTGGTAAAATAAAACCCGTCTGCTCGGCCGTCTCGCCATCCTTAGTCACAAAAACGTAATTGAAAACCGCGTACCAATCGGTATTGGAATTGGAAAGTGAAGTATAAAAGTCGTAAGATTTACCATCACCAGCCGGTAAAGCCGTGGCCTCGCTGACCGTAAGTGGTTTGGCGGCCGCAAAATTAGAAAATCCTCGCAGATCGGATTGGCCAACAACGGCCATAATGGCCACATTTTTTTGTTCGGAATCATAAGAGATGGCGTAAGCATCAAGAAATTGCCAACCAGCAAACAAAACCAAAACCGCATCAAAAGCCATTAAAATTCCTAAACCAATTTTTTTAAAAAGTTCCCGATGTTCAATAAGCCACAAAGAACGCTGATAAAATTTCTGTGATTCTTTTTCTTCAGGCTTAAGAAAACTTTGTTCGTTTCCATTGTTCATAGTGGTTGTATTGTAGCAGGAAACGCCTGGGGCTTGAAGAGGGGTGCGAATAACGAATTTTATTACGAATTTACGAATATACGAATATTGGCAATCGTAGAGACGTTGCAATGCAACGTCTCTACGGACGGAAATCAAAATTCGTAGATTCGTAAATTCGTAATCGATTCGTTATTCGCACCCCCCACCCATCCACTTCCCTAACCAAGCCATTCGTGCTAAAATAACCCCGTTATTTTTAGAAATTAACTATATTTATGGCAGTTGAAAAAGCGGCTAAAAAACCTGAATACGGGGCGAAACAAATCACGGTTCTGGAAGGACTTGAACCAGTTCGCAAGCGTCCAGGCATGTACATTGGTTCTACCGGGCCATCTGGTTTGCACCACTTAATTTGGGAAGTCATGGACAACTCGTTCGACGAGGCTATGGCTGGTTATGGTAACGAAATTACCTTAACCCTCAACTCAGACGGCTCAATTTCGGTCGAGGATCATGGCCGCGGTATTCCAGTTGACATTCATCCACAATACAAAAAATCCGCTCTCGAACTTGTACTAACCAAACTGCACGCCGGCGGCAAATTTGGCGGTGAAGGTTACAAAGTTTCAGGTGGTCTGCACGGCGTCGGTGTCTCAGTTGTCAACGCTCTATCCATCGATTTAAAAGCCGAGGTTAAACGTGAAGGTAAACTTTGGATGCAGGAATTCTCTCGCGGTATTCCCCGAGCCAAAGTCATCTCAACCGGCACCGCTCGCGGCACTGGTACCACTATTACTTTCAAACCAGACCCAACAATTTTCGAAACGGTCGAATTCAGTTTCAAAACCATCATCGATCACTTACGTCAACAGGCTTACCTAACCAAAGGCATTCATTTAATTTTGCACGACAAAAGAGAAAAAGGCTCAGAAACTTCTTTTGCTTTTTATTTTGAAGGCGGCGTGGCTTCTTATGTCGCTCACCTTAACCACGGCAAAGTTACCAAGCACTCAAACATTTTTTACGTTTCCAAACACAGCGAAGACACCGACATGGATGTCGAAGTCGCCGTTCAATACACCGAAGAATATTACGAATCGGTTTTCTGTTTTGCTAACAACATTTACAACCCAGAAGGCGGCATGCACTTAATGGGTTTCCGTTCAGCTTTGACCCGCGAGCTTAATAACTACGCTCGGTCAAAAGGTTTTATAAAAGAAAAAGACACCAACCTGACTGGCGAAGATGTTCGTGAAGGTTTAACTTCGGTCATCAGCGTCAAACTTCGTGAACCACAATTTGAAGGCCAAACCAAAGCCAAACTCGGCAACCCAGAAGCTCGCACAGCTGTCGAAGCCGTCTTTGGCGAAGCCTTCAGAATTTATCTCGAAGAACATCCAGCCGACGCCGAAGCCATCATTGGCAAATGTGTCCTGTCCGCCCAAGCCCGCGCCGCCGCTCGCGCCGCTCGCGAAACTGTTCTTCGCAAAGGCGTGCTCGAAGGTTTAACTCTGCCTGGCAAACTGGCCGACTGTTCCTCCAAAGATCCTGAGCGTTCAGAAATTTACATTGTTGAGGGCGACTCAGCCGGTGGCAGCGCCAAGCAAGGTCGCGATCGTGAAACTCAGGCCATTCTGCCACTCCGCGGAAAAATTCTAAACGTCGAACGAGCTCGGCTCGATAAAATGTTGGTCAACACGGAAATCAAATCGCTCATCATCGCTTTCGGCACCAACATTGGCGAAGCTTTCGACATCACCAGTCTCCGCTACAAACGCATCATCATCATGACCGACGCCGACGTCGACGGAGCGCACATCCGAACTCTGCTCCTAACTCTTTTCTACCGTCACTTCCCCGAGCTCGTAAAACAAGGTCACATTTTCATTGCTCAACCACCGCTCTACCGCGTTATGGCCGGCAAAAAAATCACTTGGGTTTATTCGGACGAGGAAAAGAATGCTTTGGTGAAGGAGATTTCTGGTGGGAAAGATGTGGTGGTCGAGGAGGAGGTTGAAGGGGACGAGAATGTTGAGGCAGGAGAGGCTGGAAATGCTGGAGAGGCTGTGGAAGGTGAGGATAAGGCAGTTAAAAGTTCTCGTATTAACATTCAACGCTTTAAAGGTCTTGGTGAAATGAATCCGGAGCAACTTTGGGAAACCACCATGGACCCAACCACCCGCGTCATGAAACTCGTCACCATCGACGACGCCGCGAAAGCCGATGAAATGTTTGATGTGCTGATGGGCTCAGATGTCGCGCCAAGAAAACGGTTTATTCAGACGCATGCGAAGAGTGTTAGGAATTTGGATATTTAAGACGGAAATTCCACGAGCGAGAGCTCGTGGAATTTTGATTGGGGATGGAGTGGAAAATTTAGTTTTAGTAATAAAGTTCAGTATATTATACAAAAAAAATTTCATATAATTACCAGTTGTACGAAATAATGAAAAATTCTTTTTGCCCTATTGGGCAAATTAATCAGGGCAATTTTATTTTTTTAACAAGTTAATTATGGAAAACCCATTAGACAAAACAATAGAAACCTATCGGAAAAATTTTGATAAATATGTCAAATATGTCGAACGAATACCCGCCGAGCCGAGCGGAGAGTTTAAGGAATGGATGGACTTTTTCACTTCACATATTCCGAAAAATGGTCTAATTCTTGAAATCGGCTCGGCTTCAGGTCGCGACGCTCGATATTTTACCGGTCAAGGTTTCAAGGTTGTCTGTACCGATATTATTCCAGAAGCACTACAGAAACTTTCCGCTGAAGGTTTTGAAACCGCTGAGTTCGATTTTAGAAATAAGCCAAAACCAGAATGGGCCGGAAGGTTTGATGGATTTTTTGCAAACAGTGTACTTCTCCACGCCCCGTCAGATGTTTTTGAAAACGCCTTGAGAAATGTAGCTGTCGTGCTAAAAGAAAATGGAGTTGCGGCGTTTTCATTGAAAACTGGCGAGGGCGAAGAGGTAACACTAGAAAAAATAGACGCACCACGATATTTCCGCTACCACACCGAATCAGAAATTAGAGAGATTTTGAGCAGATTACCTTTTGAAGTTATTAGTTTAGCTCATGCCGATCGGGAAAAATGGTTACATATAGTAATGAGATTAAAAAAATAAAATTGCCCTGATTAAATTTCGCCTATCGGCGAAATAAGAATTTTTCATTACATCGTACAACACGGCTATGTGGTTTCGTTTCGTTTCGCTACACCTAGATTGCTTTCGCGACACCGCATAGCCAGAAACGTTATTCGCCATTCAAAAAATATTATGATAAATAAATCCGAGATTCTAAAAAGTATTTGTTATACAGATCTTGTATACGGAAGGATTAATAAGAAACTCAACGTAAAATTGTCGAGAACGCAAATCGAAGAGCTTATATACAAGATTTTAAAAGAGACAGACGAGAAATATTTCTCAAAAATTGGGAAGAATTTCTATATCATAAACACAAAAAACAATATTAAAATCACCATAAACTCAAATACTTTTAGA
Source organism: Candidatus Uhrbacteria bacterium (assembly GCA_043805995.1). Taxonomy (GTDB): domain Bacteria; phylum Patescibacteriota; class Patescibacteriia; order UBA9934; family GWF2-40-263; genus UBA12403. The sequence goes on along the minus strand of JAZDHJ010000050.1, from coordinate 13,694 downwards.
GTGATAACTGTTGATAAAATTGAACGGTGAAAATATTTTTTATATGTCTTTAAACAATCTTCGAGATCAAGTTGCTGATTTTTTAAATAAACTTAAAGAAAATAAATTTACCGAGGACGATATTCTTAACGAAATTGAAAATAAATTATCGATTATCAGAAGCTCTCGCGACGACGACAATGAATATCGTCACCAAATTTATGATATTCTTTATTTGTTATTAGAACTTGCAGCTAAACATAACTATGATTTAGATGACGAATGGCAAAAAGGTCAAATAAGAAAACAAAAATATTTGTAGTTGGAAAAAATATGACGCAAAATAATTCTGGCGAGATAATTATTTATGCAGGCACAGACGGGGCGCCTAATATTGAGGTGCGTATGCAAGGTGAAACGGCCTGGCTTACTCAAAAACAGCTGGCCGAGCTTTTTGGTACGACCAAACAAAATATCAGTCAGCACGTCGACAACATTCTAAAAGACGGCGAATTGGCCGAAAATTCAGTTGTAAAGAAAATCTTGACAACTGCCAACGATAGTAAAAACTATAACACCGAGCATTATAATTTAGACATGATTATTTCGCTTGGCTACCGTATCAACTCGCGCATTGCGACAAATTTTCGCATCTGGGCAACCGAGCGTTTACGTGAGTATATCGTCCAGGGGTTCACGATGGATGATGAGCGTTTGAAAAACAATGGCGGTGGAGTGTATTGGAAAAATCTTTTGTCTCGCATTCGTGATATTCGCTCCAGCGAAAAGATGTTGTATCGACAAGTTCTGGATCTTTATGCCACCAGTGCGGATTATGATCCAAAATCTCTGCACTCAATTAAGTTTTTCAAAATCGTGCAAAACAAATTGCACTATGCCGTGCATAAACAAACGGCCTCAGAAGTTATTTACAATCGTGCTGATAGCGATAAAGAATTTATGGGTTTGACGGTTTTTGCGGGTGATTTACCGGTGCTCGAAGAAGTGAGAATTGCTAAAAATTATTTGTCTGCTAAAGAGTTAGAAAAATTAAACAGACTTGTTTCGGCATATTTTGAATTGGCAGAATTGCGCGCCATGGATCAGCAAGTAATGCACATGGCAGATCATATTGCATCCTTGGATAAATTGCTTTCTGATTACGGCGAAGGGGTTTTAGTTGACGCCGGAAAAGTAACACATGAAAAAGCCATAGAAAAAGCCGAAAATGAATACAAAAAATATCAAACTAAAACACTTTCACCTGTAGAAGGAGCGTATTTAGAAAGTATTAAAGCTTTGGAGAAAAAAGTTAAAAATAATAAACCAAAGAAATGACGAGAAAACTAAGGACAATAAAAAAGTCAGTAGATAAAAAATAATATGCTCAACCTAACTGAACTCCGTAAATTTCTCGTCAAAGCAAAAAAGTCGACTTATGCGGCGGGTGAGGTGGCTAAAAAAATTGTTGAGGCGGATAAATCGACAACCATGACGTTTGAAGATGGTGATTGGAAATATCATGACAATTATTTTGGCGGCGAGCCGTACGGCGGGCGAGAAGTGGTGTCTTTTCAAAACCAGACGGTCTACATGATGGTTTATTATGGTTGGGTAATTGAAGGCGTTTCCGATGTGCAAGCGGTTTACAAAACCCTGCAAGGCGCACTCACACTTATTCCAGAAGACAAACCATTTCGCGGTCCAGAAAAATTCAGCCAAGCTGGTGTCGAATACACAAATGTTTTTACCGGAGAAATCGACAACTTTTTTGGTGAGGAAGTTATCAAGCTTGAGGATGGAAAGGAAATTTACAAAGCGAAGTATGTTGGTGGGTTGGTGGATCAGAGGAGATAGAGTTTTGATCGTAAAAACGTAAAGGTGTAAAAGCGTAAAAATTGTAAAATGTAAAACCGATCGGATTTTTTTCCGGTCGGTTTTTTGATCAACTTTTTTTATTTTTTCTTGCTACCAAAAATTCTTTCTTGTCTTAAATTGTACCATGCCAAAAGTTCGTCGCCGTGAGTCCAAGTTTCAGAAAGTAATGCAACAGCCCTCCCAAAACCTGCCCCCGACATTTCTCTACCAGAATTTTCTGCTGGTCCAATCATCTCCTCAGCGACAATGGACAAATCTCCACCCTCTTTCATTTTTTCTTCCATCAATTCGACCCAGCGTTCAGCGAACGAAAAAATCGATTGCCCTCCAGGATTCTGACTTTTATCTTTAATTGAATTCCATAATTCTGGATTTTTACAAGAAAAATGAAGTTCTCCGATTTTTCTTGCGGGCTCAACTACTGCGTCTGTTGGCTCTACTGGTTTTTCGGCTTGAACCCGATCAACACCTGGTTTATCTTTTCCTTTATAACTTCCATCATAAATTCCCTGTAAATTTCTTTTCTGTTCCTCTGTCATCGGAGGTACACCCAATTTTTCCAAATATTTTTCAAAGTCTTTGTCTCTTTCCATAAAATGAAGTTAAATTTTAAAACCAGTCTCATTTTACCCCCCCGAAGCTTTTTGGCAAACTTCTGTCCACAGTATGATATATTGCAAATACCCAAACCACATTAAGTATCACAAAAAACCAAACTTCCTATGAAAACCACTCTATTCATGGCCGCTTCCCTAAACGGGATGATTGCCACCAAAAATGGTGATGAAAATTTTTTGTCTGATGCTAATTGGCAATCTTTTAGTGAGCTGGTCAAAGAATCAGGTTGTTTTATTGTCGGTCGAAAAACTTATGAGGCGGTGCAAAAATGGACTGAATTTAATTTTGATAAGCTTGAAGCAAAATTAAAGATTGTTGTTTCGAGTGATCAGAATCTGAAACTGAGTTCGTCTTTTCTACTCGCCGGTTCACCAAAAGAGGCACTCGAAAAAGCCGTAGCCATGAATTTTGAAAACATAATTCTCGCCGGCGGTAGCACCCTCAACAGTGCGTTCATGAAAGAAAATTTAATTGACGAAGTGATATTAAATTTTGAACCAACAATTATCGGAAACGGCGTGCCTCTTTTCGCCGAAAGTGATTTTGAAAAACGATTGACTTTGGTGGAGACAGTGAAAATATCGGATGGAATTTTGCAAGTTAGATATTTGGTGGAACGGTTGTAAAAGCATAAAGGTGTAAAAGCGTAAAAATGTAAAAATTGTAAAATGTAAAACCGATCGGTTTTTTCCGGTCGGTTTTTGGTTGGAACGGCCCCCCCAACCCTACCCCCCCCCACCGTGGCTGTGAAGGAGGGAGAATCACTCGGCGGTTGAACCTCCCTCTCCGGCGGGAGAGGGTTGGCCGTGCCCTTCCGTAGCTCCGAGCGAAGGAGGGGGGGGTGAGGGAAGTCACGTGGCGAGATCCCTCTCTGGCTCGGGATGACAAATTAAAAAAGGGCTTCCTTCCCTCTCCCCTATCCCCTCCATCCCAACCACCACTTGCCAACTCCAAAATACCTGCTATACTACTAACCGATGCCCCCAACGGGGTTTTTAAAAACCAAAGATTTCCTCTTTTCTCTGAGAAAATCTTCAAAAACCATATGACCGAATCAACAAAAAAAGGTCTAAACCCTATCAAATACCTCAAAGAAGCTAAGGAGGAGCTTGGTAAGGTAACCTGGCCATCCAAAAAAGACACCATTCGCTATTCAGTGATTGTGGTCTGCGTCACAGCCGGTATGGCGATTTTCTTCACCATCCTCGACTGGGCGTTAACTCTCGGACTCGACAAGCTTGTCGCGGTCACGCAGTAAGCCATTCGACTCGCCTCTGACATCATGGCTCGCTCATGGTTTTCAAGAGGAGGATAAGAAAACTAAAAAACCTTATGCCTAAACAAATAGCCAAACATGGCCGTCGTTGGTACGCCATCCACACTTACTCGGGTTACGAGGAAGCCGTGGCCGACAGTTTAAAGCAACGCATTGAAACCATGGACATGTCGGATAAAATTTTTGACATCCTGGTGCCAAAGGAAAAAAAGATTAAAATCAAAAACGGCAAACGCAAAACCATCGAAGAAAAAATCTTCCCAGGTTATGTCTTAGTCGAAATGGTCGTGACCGATGATTCCTGGTATGTCGTTCGCAACACCGCGAATGTCACCGGCTTTATCGGCACCGGTACAACCCCAACTCCAATCTCAGAAGAAGAAATCGAAGCTTTAATGAAAAGAGTCCGCGTCGATGAACCAGAATTCAAACTGGAAATCGAAGTTGGCGCCTTGGTTCAAGTCACCGACGGTCCATTCAAAAACTTCGAAGGCAAAATCTCTGAAATCGATGAAGCCCGCGGCAAAGTCAAGGTCTTCGTCAACATGTTTGGTCGAGAGACACCGGTGGAATTGGACTTTTTGCAGGTTAAAAAAATTTAAACCACTCTGTCATTCCGAACGCCTCGGAGGAATCTCGCCACGTTATATTTAAGTAAGTATCACGCGGCGAGATCCCTCTCTGGCTCGGGATGACAGATTGGGGGAATAAAAACTTTAATAATTCATACTGTGGTTGTTCGAGAAAAACTCGGAAATCCACTTAAAAAATAATGTATGGCCAAAAAACTCGTTACCCAAGTTAAACTACAGATTATGGGTGGTGCCGCTACCCCAGCCCCACCAGTCGGTCCAGCTCTCGGTCAGCACGGTTTGAACATTCAGGACTTTGTCATGAAATTCAACGCCGCGACTCAAGACCGCCGCGGTGAAATCGTGCCAATCGTAATTAATGTTTACGAAGATCGCAGTTTCGATTTCATCATGAAAATCGCCCCGGCTTCCGATCTTATTAAAAAAGCCATCGGGCTTAAGAGCGGTTCTGGTAAACCACTGCAAGAAAAAGTCGGTGTGTTGACCAAAGACCAACTCCGCCAAATCGCCGAGAAAAAAATGCCTGACCTAAACACCACTGACATCGAAGCGGCCATGAAGATTATTGCTGGTACGGCACGTCAGATGGGTGTGGATATTAAGTAAAAGTCGTGGAGTGTGAAAAGTCATGGAGTCGTGGAGTTATGGAAGAATATTTCTTAGAATAAGAGCTTCCTTCACTCCACGACTCCAAGACTCCATCACTCAATCACTTTCTAATTTATAAAAATAATCAGTGGGAGTCTATAAAAAAAGACGCTACCACCACAAAAATACTATGCCTGGCAAACGTTATCTGGAGGCCAAAAAACTTGTCGATCCTAAAAAAGTTTATTCGATTGATGAAGCTGTTAAACTCCTCAAAGCTTTACCAACTACCAAATTCGATGCCGCTATCGAACTCCATGCCAACCTGGGTGTTGATCCAACCAAAGGCGATCAACAAGTTCGTGGAACAATCGTTCTTCCACACGGCACCGGTAAAACCAAAAAAGTCATTGCTTTCGTCGAAGCCGAAAAGGAAGCCGAAGCTAAAACCGCTGGCGCTGACATTATGGGTAATGAGGAAGCCATGGAAAAAATCCTCAAAACCGGCGTCATTGAATTCGACGTCGCCATTGCCACTCCGGGCATGATGCCAAAACTTTCCAAACTGGCTAAAATCCTCGGACCTCGCGGCTTAATGCCAAACCCAAAAACTGACACTGTCGGTTCCAACATCACCAAAATGATTCAGGAACAAAAAGCCGGTAAAGTCAGTTTCAAAAACGATGACACTGGCAACATCCACCAAATCTTCGGCCGCGTCTCGTTCGATGAAACCAAACTTAAAGAAAACCTTTTGGCTTTAATCGAAGCCATCAAAAAAGTAAAACCCGCCGCCGCCAAAGGTATCTACATTCAGAATGCTGTCGTCTGTACTACCATGAGCCCGGGTATCCACGTGGAAATTCCTGTCTAATTGGACACAAAAAAAACAGACTTTCGGGTCTGTTTTTTTGTTTTTATCGAAAAATAAACTTATTATTTACGAGAGCCTTCGCTGTGTGCAGCTCGATATTCTTTCAAACGATTATTAAAATCTTTGAGCCCTTGTTCTAAATCCAGCACATCAGCGGTTTCTAAACAACGAAAGTAAATTTCTCCGCCAATTTCTTCTTTTTTTTCTGTTATATCAAAAAACCAATGTCTAGTTGCATCACCTGGGTTTTTTCTTGAATCAAAACCCAAAATCGCCTCCAGTCCAGCTACCATTTCACTTCGATCTAAACCTTTTGGCAATTTAATAAACCTTCGTACTTCTCCTTTTGCCGGACTTGTTCCTTCATAGATACCGGGGGCTATCTCCTTTAAATCGCTATTTTTTTGAGCCATAAATTTTTAAGATTAATTTTAAAACACCTTCATTTTACCCCCCCCACCCGTAAAAACGCAAGGGATCAACAAAGGAACAAAAAATAACGACCATTTTTATCTTTCCGGTCTTTCCTGTAAACTAGAAAAGTATGATTTTCTTTTTGATTTCTTTCATAGCCGACGCCTTTCTTTTAGTCAATTTTTACAACTCGGTAAAAAATGACAGTGGGTTTTTACCGGAAGTTCTTAGGCCTTATTTGGGTTTACTTCTGCTTGGCCTAATTTTTGCAACTTTCTTTTTAGCCTTCTTATCAATATTCACGAGGGCCGATGCCTCACCGGCCAAATTTTGGGCCAACAAAGATTGGAAAAAAGTTCTTTTGATAATCGTTGGTTTTGGTTTGAGTTTTTTTAATTTGATTTACACTCTGGTCCTGACGGTTACCGGAATAGATGACGCTATCGCCCCAGCTTGGACAAGTACGGCCTTCACCATCATCATCCTGACCTCGATAGCCGCCTCGTTTGTTATCTGGGGTTTTGCTTGCGGCCATGAAGAAATTGGCGATGACGAATCGCGATTTGATGTCAAAAAAAATGAGGAACGTTTTATAATTTACCGGCAAAAAATGAAAATAAAAATTGGCCAGCATCCGTTCGTGGCCAGTTTGATTTTTGCTTTAGCCTCAATTATTTTTCCAGTTATTACCATAACTTATTATTTATATTTTTTCAGCCAAATAACCACCGTCCAAAAAACAAAAATAACGGAGCGAAAAAAAATGGAAACCGCCATTGGCAAATTTTCACCGCTGCTTTTCAGTTTTTTCCTTTCGGTGCTTTTTGAGCTGGAACTAATCATCGCCAAAGGCGCCGATCCGGTTTTTGCCGAACCCAGTCACGTCGCTTACACGGTCGGCCTGACCATGGTTTGTTTCTACCTGCCCATCCGAGGTTTCCTGTCACTCGCCGACAAAAAATCCACCTCGGCCAACCGCTGGTTTTTCTTTATCGAAGCTTTAACAATTTTTGCCGTCCAAATTGGAATTTTGTATTTATTAAACTAAACCAACCAAAACCTTAGTGCCCCCTTGCCTCGCCGACCAGTCCTTACGAAGCCCAGCGAAGGAGGAAGCCCGGCGAAGGCGGGTCAACGCTTTAACGCCCAATAACGCCCGAAACCACCCTCGACCATTATCCACTTCCGCTTCTGGCCAAAACTGGGTACGCTATGGGGGAAATGTGTTTTAAAAATCAACAAACTCTATGAAAAAAAATTTGGAAAAAAATAAAATCTCCATTGATTCAAGACTAAACTTTGGCGGAAAGGTTATTTTAAATCACAAAAAACTTCAAGAAATTGTCGAACATTGCAAAGGTCTTGGTTTAAGAATCGTCCTCACCCAAGGCAGCTGGGACCTTATTCACATCGGCCACGCCCGCTACATGTGCGAGGCCAAAAAACACGGCGACTTATTAATCGTCGGTGTGGACAGCGATGAAAAAATCAGAAAACGCAAAGGACCAGATCGACCAATCGTACCTCAGGAAGAAAGAATGGAAATGGTTGGTCACCTGCGTTATGTCGACTTGGTTACCATCAAAGAATCCAAAGATCCAAAATGGAATCTTATAAAAATGATCCGGCCCGATGTCCTTATCGCCACCAAAAGAATGGAATACACCAGAAAGGACGTTAAAGAACTCCAAAAATTCTGTGGCCAGGTCAAACTCCTGGAATCGCAAGCCACCACCTCGACCAGCGCCAAAATCCGACTTTTGCAAATCAACACCGCTCACAAACTGGAAAAATCTTTAACCCCAAAAATTCTGGAAACTATTGAAAATGTTCTTAGGTCAGTAAAATAAAAAAATATGAAAACCGCGGTTGTCGCTTATGTGCCAGTTCTGCACGATGGTTACAGACAATTTTTTCAAAAATATTCAGACAAGGCCGACTTGTATATTCTTGGCCCAGAACTAATCGCCAAATTTCCTCATCTAAAAAAAGAAATCAGGCAACTGGAGCCAACCTTGGTTAAAACCTCGGTCACGGCCTGGAATATTTTTGAAAATATTTTTGTTCTTGATGAAAATGGTCTCAAAGAATTATTGACCAAAGAAATAAGCCTCGTACTACCAAAAGAAGATATCATGTTAGAATTACGCGACCAATATTTTCCCGAGCATGAAGTAATTTTCGACAATATTTTTCTGCGCTGGGACAAACATAATACCGTCGAAAAAAATCCTTTGAATCCTGAGGCCCTAATCTCAAACTCTGATTTCGATAAAAAAATGATTGCTTTGACTTACGAAGAAGCTGAAAAAAGCAGTGACTGGTGGCGCAGAATTGGCTGCGTGGTAATCAAAGATGAAAAAATTATTCTCAAAACCCACAACGAACATTTACCAACCGATCACACACCTTACATTAACGGCGATCCCAGAAACAATTTTCATAAAGGTGATCACTTAGAACTCGGAACCTCAATTCACGGCGAGGCCGAAGCAATTGCCACGGCCGCCAAGCAAGGAATTTCTCTCGAAGGCACGGAAGTTTACGTCACCACCTTTCCCTGCCCGCCCTGCGCCAAACTTATTGCCAAAAGCGGCATCAAAAAAATCTATTATCGTGTCGGTTACGGAATTTTAGATGGTGAAAGCGTCCTCAAAGATCATGGGGTAGAAATAATCCAAGTGGCCGAATAAAAAAAATGAGCCCGGCGACCGTTGGTCGCTCGGGCTTTTTAGTTGGCCTCCTTGATTTAGTCGTCGAAGTTGTACTCGGTGTCGTCGATCCAGTTCACAGCATCGAAGCCGACAACGTATTCAAGACCCGACCAACTCCAAGCCGCACAACTGAATTCTTTGACTGCGAAGCCTGTACGTCTCAGCACTTCCGAAACGCACTTCTCGGCACGCCAGAACCAGTAGTACGGGCCCGAACCCCATGAGAAATCGAGCTGAAGGTATCGACCTTCGGCGTCTTGGAAGGTATACAGTATTCCTGTCGAATCTGGAGCCTTCTCAAAACCAGCCGAAAGTCTCTGAGCTTCTTTTTTGATCTTTTCTGTTTCCACAGTTCCTCCTTGAAGGTGTGTTCACTCGGCGGCGAAAGGAACACGCCGCGAACCGAGCTCGTTCTGCTGCCCTTTCCTGTACACAGCAGGGATCATCTCGAACGGTTGAAGTTCACCTTCACCGAACATCTTCGCGATATGAAGCAAGGCGGCCTTGGCGTGAACGCAGGCATGACCATACCATTCGTCACCAGGATCCGACTCGGCCCGCCAATGGAAGTTCGCTTCAAGCGCATGACCGTCCTGATCCAGGACGACGAAGCCGACGACTTCATCCTGGAAGTATGCCTCGCGATTGAGTCTGGCAGCCTCGGGGACTGGGCTGCGATCCTTGCAGAACGTCGCCTTGACGTTGCCGGTGCGGTCGGGTACCTGGATCTGGAAATGAAGGTGGCTGATGGTGCCGGCGTTGTACTCCGGATCTCCGAAACGTCCGACGAAACCACCGCCAGGAATCTGATAGAAATCGATCGCCCACTTGATGGCGTCGAGAATCTGGAGCCACTCATCGGGCGTGAGGTCAGAAATGTTTCCATCTGCGATGTGCCGTCGCGGCACGATCATGATGTGATGTGAATGGTGCTTCTGCGGGTACGGATTCAGCCACACCCAGAGAAGCGGCCAGTCACGACCTTCGGGATCGAACTCACCCTGCTTGTTGAGGGGCTGGTTCTTCTTGTGGTCCAGTTGGCAGAAGAGACAACGGCCTTCTTCGGCCGCCCCTCGCATTTCTTCCGCCTGTGCGGCACTCCGAGCATTCGCTACAGTATTACCATTCGAGTCAGGCATTTTCTCGCTCCATTGTCACAGGTTTGTTCGAACGTAGCCGAGGCAATTTAAACAGAAAAACCAAAAAATGTCAACTAAAAAACGCCCATTTTTGGGCGTTTTAAAATGGAACAAAATTTTAAGGTTTTTTGTAACCAATCTTCGTCTTCAAGGATTCTCGATCTTCATCGTTCGTATCACCAACCACTAAATGAGCATGGAAATGGTCGACGCTAGCACCGGTAAAACGAGTGTCACCGAAACGGATCAAAATTGAGCCGCCGAGAATTTTATTTTTTTCAATCATTAGACCGACCAAATCGAATAAGGCTATTCTTTCCTCACCAGTCATTTTGTCCGGCATAGTAAAATGTCGTTTGCAGACGAAGAGAAAATGATGAACCGAGCCTTCGTACGGACTCATGTTTTCGGTTACCAACCAAAAATCATTTTGATCGATAATCGGCTTGGGGTGATATTTCAAAAAATGTTCCAGACAAAATGGACAGACGCCATCTTTTTGAATTTGGGTCATGACTTTTACCTGGGCCTCGGTTCGCGCGTGTTTTAAATTAACAAAACTTTTAGCCATATTTTTTAAACCGCGACGGCGATACCTTTTATACCCGGATGTGGATTATATTCGGTCAACTCAAAATCTTCGGCTCGGAAAGAAAACAAATCGGTTTTGTCAGTATTCATTTTCATTATCGGAAATGGCCGTGATTCACGTTCGAGCATAGTATCAACCGCACCCATTTGATCAACGTAAATATGGGCATCGGAAATGGTGTGAACGTATTCATAAGGCACCAAACCGGTGGCCTTGGCAATCATCATTAAAAGCGCCGCGTACTGCACCATATTTGAAGGCACGCCAATTGGCACGTCGCCGGAACGCTGGAACATATGAAGGGTAAGTTTGTTACCATTCACTTTTAAATGAACCCAACCATGGCAAGGACAGACCACGACTTTTTGGGTTTTGCCTTTACCACGAATGGTATATTGCGGAATCCAGGGCGTAATAAAATGAGTTCGCAGATGAGGCATTTCTTTAATCTGCTCGACGATATTTTGAAATTGGTTAAAGGTTCCGCCATCAGCCGTTGGAAAATCATGGAAAGCGGCACCGTATGAACCAGGGCCAAGGTCACCAGTTTCCAAACCGCGCTTTTTGCATTTCTCCTCAGTACCCCACGGCGCCCACCAATAACAACCAAAACTTTCAAGTTGTTTTAAGGTCCGGGCCCCGTTGATAAAACCAATTATTTCACCGACCGCTTGTTGCCAAATGGTTACCGGCTGAATTTTTGGCGCCATGTTGCGTTCGGTAATCATGGGGAAACCGTTTTCCAATTTAAAACGCATAGTCGCGCCAACCACCGCTATGGCATCCACCTCAAGCTGGGTCGCCGCCGACTGGCCTTCGGTCTTAATCCGACGCAACAAATCCAAATACTGCGTGTCGGGCGTTCTTTCGGCGAGCGGCTTGGTGTTAGCGACATCTTCCATCATACAAAAGGTGATTAAATTTAGGACTTACGCTTTTGGCGCATAACTTCGTCAGAACTTAAATTTTTCGTTCAACGTATGTTTATACGTTTCACAAAAAATTTAAGTTCTTCCTCGTTCTGCATCCAAACGCGTAAGTCCTAAATTTGTATTAATTGTTTAATTATTATAAGATTATTTCACTAAATCGTCAAAAAAATCGCTTATTTATTTCAATCTATGCCAAATAAATTAGTCGCCGTGGTGGGTATGTGCGGTAGCGGCAAAAGTCTGCTCTCTGATCTGCTGGTTAAAGAAGGTTATGGTTATGTTCGTTTTGGTCAAGTCATCCTTGATGAGGTTAAACGTCGCAGCTTGCCACCTAGCGAACCTTTGGAACGCGAAATTCGTGAAAATTTTCGCAAAGAACTTGGTATGGCGGCCATTGCCATTCTTAACCTACCAAAATTCGAAACTCTTCTGGCCCAGGGTAATGTTGTCGGCGATGGTTTATACAGCTGGGACGAATATAAAATTTTAAAAGAAAAATACGGCGATAATTTAATTGTCGTGGCCGTCTATTCCCCACCGCAAATCAGATACGAACGCCTAGAAAAACGTTTCTCTGACGCCACCGATGTCAACCTACGAAACCGCGGCTTTTCACGCGAATCAGCGGCCGCTCGTGATGTCGCCGAAATCGAAAACATGGCTAAAGGCGGTCCAATCGCTATGGCTAATTATACAATTCTCAATATTGGAACCGTGGAAGAATACCAAACCAAAATCCAAGAATTTATTAAATGGTTATCCACTCGATAAATATGTTAACGCTCATCGCCGCCGTGGCCAAAAATGGCATTATTGGCAAAAACAACGAACTGCCATGGAACTTGCCGGAAGATTTGAAACATTTCAAAAATCTCACCACTGGTCACACCGTCCTGATGGGCCGAAAAACTTTTGAATCAATCGTTGCTCGGCTTGGCAAACCGTTACCCAATCGAAAAAACATTGTCATCACCCGACAAGCTGATTATCCAACATCACCCGAGGTTTTCGTTTATCAAGATATCGAAACAGCTTTAAAAAACCACGCCGAAGAAAAAATCTTTGTCATTGGCGGCGCCGAAATTTTTCGTCAAACCATCAATCTGGCCGACGCTCTAGAAATCACTCATATTGATAATGAAGTTGAAGGCGACACCTCTTTTCCAACCATTGATCCTGAAGTTTGGCAAAAAACCGACGAAGAAAAACACGAAGGTTTTTCGTTTGTGACTTATCATAAACTTCCCCCACCCCACCCCTCCCTCCACCTTCGCTAGGCGGCTTCGGTGGACACGGCCGTATGAGGCATACGAAGGAGGGAGAAAAAATTTTTTGATATTTAAAAACCACCGGCTCATCGCTGGTGGTTTTTGTTTTAGGTTTCGAAATTAATCTTCGCTAATAACTTCTTTTATCTCGATAATGTCATTGATTAAAAAATTGGGCTTTGCAGCAGCCAAAATATTTTTATTTTGAAAACCCCAGGAAATTCCAATCGTTTTAACTCCGGCAAATTGTCCAGCCTCGACATCGCCTGACGTATCCCCAACATAAAACGTTGATGTTTTATCTAAATCAAAATCTTCGATAAAAGAAACAATAAAATCTTTTTTATCATGAACATTACCAACAATCTTGGTAATCGATTCTGTAAAATTAGTTTTTTGAATTTCTAGAAGTAATTTCGAAATCGGATCTGAACTTAAAATAAAAATCTTGTAGTTATTTTTATGTAATAAATCAATTATCTCCTCAACATTTTTATAAAGCTCTGACTCTCCAACTTGATGAATAAACTTTTCGTAAAGCACGCACTGATCTTCTTTTGAGAGATCTGGGAAATATTTATTCCAAAATTTCATGTAAGGCAAGGTAAAATTTTGTTTAACCTCCTCAGCTGAAATAGGTGTTTTACCAAGCTTAATAAACATCAAATCACAAACTTTGCAAAAAAGATGAAAGTTAGACACCACCAGCAAGCTGGTGGCTTAATGAGTGGGGTCGCCTCAAAGGCGATCGTAACGCTTGCTGGTTTTTAATGAGTTAGTTGAATTACTTAAGTGCGCCGGCTCCGTTCTGATCTTGGTCTTCTTGATC
>JAZDHJ010000049.1:0-23385 GCA_043805995.1 Candidatus Uhrbacteria bacterium | reverse complement strand
AAGAAGACCAAGATCAGAACGGAGCCGGCGCACTTAAGTAATTCAACTAACTCATTAAAAACCAGCAAGCGTTACGATCGCCTTTGAGGCGACCCCACTCATTAAGCCACCAGCTTGCTGGTGGTGTCTAACTTTCAATTGCCTCTTGATTGAATTTACCAGGTTCCGGTTCGATTCGCGACCATTCCAAGGAGAAGCGATAAGAATTGACGCCCAATTCTTTTAAGCAAGCAATATCGGCATTTTGCATTTCAAAAGAATTGCTGGCCTGACCAGAAATAAAATCTTGATGCTCCAAACCGCGCCTGGTCAACTCGGCCAATCTTTTTGGCGATTTTTCCCATTCGCTCCAGTCATTAATAGTCCCGCCTTCGATTTGGTGAGAACTGGTGGAACAGCCCCAGAAAAAGTTATCAGGAAATTTTAGCAGGTTTTCGGACATAAGGTTTTTATCAAGGCATTATTTTGGTTGCGTTAAGATTATAGGTTAAACGCGACAATCAGCCAAGATTTTTTTGTAAAAAAAGAACCACCCGAGTGTGGGTGATCGAGGGGCGGGTAGAAAAACGGTCGGGAGAAGGCTCGTTCTTTTTAGCCACTTTAGTCCAGATTGAGCGTGATGGTCATTCTGCCATCGATTTTCTCTTCGTCTTCATCTTCACCATCGTTTGTCGTGTCGGCAATCTCGTCATCCGGATCAATGTACGGAGCGCAAGTTACAGACATTCCGGCAGCTCCAAGGAGCCGTGTCACGGTCTCCATGGCTCCGTTGAGATCGAGATAGTCATTGATATGTATACCCTCTGTGGCATCGAAGACGACGACATCTCCTTCAATCCAGATTTGTTCAGAACCTGGAAAGAAGATTAATAAGTCGTCTTTAATAATCAGACCGATCAAGGTTTTGCCGAGGCTCTGAAGCTGGGCGACTGTGGCCATGACTTTTCTCCGTGTTCGAATGAGGTCGTCTCGACAGTTGTTGTCAAGGACAACAACAACTTATTCTTTTTATCAAATTTGGTCAATTGTGGTATAATTTTGACATTCAAAATAATCCACATCTTTTATGTTAAACGTTTCCATTAACGGTTTCGGTCGGATTGGCCGAACGGTTTTCAAAGCCGGTTTTGATCGACCGGGTGTTCAATTCGTGGCCATCAATGATTTAACCGAACCAAAGATTTTGGCTCATTTGCTTAAATACGATTCGGTTTTTCGGGAATGGCCACATGCAGTTTCTTTTGATAAAAATCATTTGATTATCGATGGTAAAAAAATTCCGGTCGTGGCCGAAATGGAACCGACCAAATTGCCGTGGAAACAATATAATGTCGACGTGGTGCTTGAGTGTACCGGTCGCTTCGCCGACAAAACCGCCGCCTCAGCCCACCTGACCGCCGGCGCCAAACGTGTTGTTATCTCCGCGCCAGCCAAGGAAGTGCCAACGTATTTAATGGGCGTCAACCATAAAGATTTTAAAAAATCCGATACCATCGTCAACAACGCCTCTTGTACCACCAACTCCATCGCGCCAGTCGCGGCGATTATGGAAGAGGCTTTTGGCATCAAAAAAGCCATGATGACCACTGTCCATTCAGTAACCGCCGAACAAAATATCGTCGACGGCTTGCCACCAAAAATGCATCCAGACATGCGTCGAGCTCGTTCTGCTCTTATCAACATCGTCCCAACCTCAACCGGCGCGGCCAAAGCGACTGGCGAAGTTGTGCCAACCCTCAAAGGAAAATTTGATGGCTTGGCTATTCGTGTCCCAACCCTCGACGTTTCACTTTCTGATTTCACCTTTCTTTTAAAGAAAAAAACTACCGTTGAAGAAATTAACGATGTTTTCAAAAAAGCCGCTAAGTCAGCTCGCTGGAAGGGAATTGTTATGGCTTCCGAAGAACCTTTGGTTTCAACCGATTTCATCGGCCAGTCCTGTTCATCCATCGTCGATCTGGAAATGACTCGGGTGGTTGATGGCGACATGGTGAAAATTTTGGCTTGGTACGATAACGAATGGGGCTACTCCATGCGTCTCATGGATTTGGCCGAGTTTGTTGGTGGCAAAAGATAAATTTATTGTTTATGAAAAATGTTTTGTTAAAAGAAAATATCATTAAAAATGTTTTGGTGATAATTTTTTCAATTTTATTTTTCATCATTTTTGCCAAACCGATTCTGGAAATCAATGCCTCACAAATTAATGATTTTCTCCTCACGGTTTCCATTCTTTTGGTTACTGTATGTTTTGCTAACTTTGCCTTTACTTATGAAAAAAGCAAAGTTAAAACCTTTAATCAAAGATTATTCCCTCACGCCACGACATTTGTCTTCATGTTTTTGTTAGCCTTGTTGCTGGGCAGTTTGGTTATGGCGGTCGGAGCAGTTTATCCAACATTAAAGGAAGTAATTTTTATTTTCTCCTTCTTATTATATTTTGGCACAGTTTTATACGATTTTTGGGACGTTTTAAGGGTCGAATAAAGAAATTATGCGCTGGTGGATGTTTGAAGCGGCCATTTGGTTTTTCCTCATCATTGTTGGTGCGGCATTGATTGAGATTTTAGTGACGAAGGGAAAAAAAATATTTCGAAAAAAGTTGCTTTTGTTGGTGGCGACTTTTTTGGTTTTGGCTTGGGGTGTGGTTTTTTATGGCAGTTATATTGAACCGAAAATTTTAATCGTCAAAAATGAATCGTTTGATTTGGTTGGTTTGAATGAACCGCTTCGAGTGGTTTTGTTGTCAGATATTCATATTGGGCCTTATAAAGGTGCTGGTTGGGTGGAAGAGATTGTTAAAAAAACCAACGAACAAAAACCCGATTTGGTTTTATTGCTCGGAGATTTTGTTATGGGCCAAGAAGGGAAGACTGAACAATTGGCGGCTTTAGGAAAGTTTGAATCAAAGTATGGAACCTTCGCAATTCTTGGTAATCATGATTATGACGCCGGCCGTTCAGAGGAAGTAAAGAAAGCTTTGGAGTCATTCGGTATAAAAGTTTTGGTGAATACCTCGACGCCAATAAAGTTATCGGACGATTCAGTTTTGTGGTTGGCCGGAGCTGGTGATCTTTGGAACGATATCGATCTGGAAAAAACTTTGTCTGGTCGGACGACGGCAGAAAATGTTTTGCTTATGTCTCATAATCCCGATGTGGTTCTGTCTTCGGAAAACGATGTGGCTGATTTGATTGTCTCCGGTCACACGCATGGCGGCCAAATCCGTTTGCCCTGGCTTGGTCCGGTTTCCAATGTGCCGACCGAATTGGGGAAGGGTTTTGATGAAGGTTGGTTCGAACAAACAACTTTGTCGGATTTTTCTATTCCAGATTCTTTTGTTGATGATGATTATGTCGTAAAAACTATTCCTTTTTTTATTACCTCAGGTCTAGGTGAAATGGGTCCAAGAGCCAGATTGTTTAATCCGCCGGAGATTGTGATGTTGGAGTTGGAGTAGGTTACGAATTACGAAAAGTAACGAATATACGAATATGGGTTAAAAAAATAAATTCGTATTTTCGGCACTTTCCGTAATTCGTAACATCGTGTAATCTTTAGATGAAAAAATATGAAGCTTCGTCGTTTATCAAATGCTAATTCTCTCCGTGGTAAACGGGTCTTGGTTAGGATTGATGGTAATGTGCCGGTTAAACGCGGTTTGGCCATCGATGGTCCTCAGGGTCGAATTGCTCGGGCAGCTGTTGGTTTGGAATGGTTGCGTCAACACGGGGCGCGAATTATTATTATGTCGCACCGTGGTCGACCAGATGGTAAACGGGTGGCCGCTTTTTCCAATGCGCCGATAGCTAAACGTTTGGGGGAATTGTTCGGCGTCAAAGTAAAACTTTGTCACGATGTGGTGGGTGATCGAGCAGCTCGAATGATTTCGGCTATGCACGATGGCGACATGCTTATGCTGGAAAATTTACGCTTCAACCCAGGCGAGGAACAAAACAGCAAAGCCTTCGCTCAGCAGCTGGCTTCACTTGGTGATATTTATATTAATGACGCTTTCGCCGTCTCTCATCGTGCTCATGCTTCAGTTGATGCAATTACTGAAGAACTGCCATCTTACGCCGGTCCGCTTTTGTCCCAAGAAGTTTCGGTTTTGGAATCTTTGGTTGACGGTGAGCCCAAACGACCTTTTATTTTAATGATGGGTGGTTTAAAAATGGACGACAAGTTGCCGGTTTTGGAAGCGCTCTTGCCGCGAATCGATAAGGCTCTAATCGGCGGCGCTTTAGCCAACGCTTTTTTGGTAGCCCAAGGAAAAAAAGTTGGCCAGTCGGCTTTTGATAAAGATGGTGTGGTCTCGGCCAAAAAGATTTTAAAAAAATATTCGAGTAAAATTGTTTTACCGGAAGATGTTTTTGTGGCTTCCCGATTAAGCGCTCAGTCAAAACCCAGATTAGTTTCAGTCGACAAAATCGATGACAAAGATCGCGCCATCGATATTGGTAAAAAAACTTTAGAAAATTTTACAGCCATTATCCAGGAAGCCAAGACAATCGTTTGGAACGGTCCGCTCGGTTACTGCGAAGTCGAAAAATTTTGCAGCGGCACTTACTCAATGGCCAAAATTATTGCCGAACGAACTGGTAAAGCCAAGACAGTGATCGGTGGCGGTGACACAGTTCCGGTAATTGAAGCAGCCAATTTGGCCGAACGATTCACTTTGGTCTCGACTGGCGGTGGAGCGATGCTCGAGTTTTTGGCTGGTAAGAAGTTGCCGGGGCTCGAGGCGCTTGAAAGTTAATTAAAAAGGGGTGCGAATTACGAATCTTTAAAATTATGTCGAAGAAAAATAACTACGACGATTGGTCAAAAGATGAGTTGATCAAGGAAATTGTCAAAATAAAAAGCACAACCTATGGGCTTGTTTGGCATCGTGATTTGCCGGAGGAAAAAATTGATATTTTAATTAATTCTGACGCTCGAACTCCAAATGAAATGTTTCCCAATGAAGTGGCGGGCAAGCCATTTCCTGTTTTGAAAGAGATAAAAAAGAAAGCAATTGAATCTGATAAATCAAAGTTGGTTAATATATTAATTGAAGGTGATAATTATCATTCTCTTGCTGTTTTAAACTTTACCCACCAAGAATCTATTGACCTAATTTATATTGATCCCCCTTATAATACTGGACATAATGATTTTATATATAATGATAAATTTATAGACATTGAAGATCCGTTTAGACATAGCAAATGGTTGTCCTTCATGGAAAAACGCTTAAAACTTTCTCGTTTTCTTCTTAAAAAAGATGGTGCGATTTTTATAAGTATAGACGATAATGAATTAGCACCATTAAAAATGCTCTGTGATGAAATTTTTGGAGAAAATAATTTCATTTCAATGTTATCAGTTGAAAATAATCCGAAGGGAAGAAAAAATTCGGATTTTATATCTGTAAGTAATGATTATTGCTTAATATATGCTAAAGATAAAAATAAAAGTCATTTTATTGAAAATATTCCTAAACAATTTAGTGATTTAGCAATTGATGAGAATGGAGTTTACGTACACAATAGTGGTAAAAGGGTTCTTGTAGGAGAAAATAAATTTAATCCCATTGTAGATGATTTTAATTCAGCAAAACATTATAGTCTTTATTATAATAAAAATGTAAATAAAATAGAAATTAAAATCGAAAAAAATATCAATCAAACAGATGAAAAATTATTAAGTGCGGGATATAAAAGGTACTATTCATATTTGAATAATAAATTTGTATTAAATACATACACAAAATCCAAAATCATTGAACTTTTTGAAAATGGTGCTCTTGAATTCAAAAACGAAAGTATATATGAGAAAAATTTTAGTACAAAAATAAGACTAAAAAGTTTAATAATCAATAAAAAATATGAAGCAATAGTTAACAATGAAAAAAAAGAATACGAAATAGACGTTAAAACAACATCAGCTGGTGCAGAATTGAAGGAGGTTTTTGGAATTGATAAAGTTCCGTTTAGTAATCCTAAAAACACTGGTCTAATAAAAATTCTAATAACATTATTTGAAAGTAAGTCGATAACCATTTTAGATTTTTTCGCTGGATCAGGAACGACAGGCCATGCGGTCCTTAAGCAAAACGTAGAGGATGGTGGAAATCGTAGGTTCATTCTTTGTACAAACAATGAAAATAATATTTGTACAGAAGTTTGCTATCCAAGAGTTTGTAAAGTTATAAGTGGTTATAAAACTGAAAATGGTGAAAAAATCGAGGGAACGGGAGGAAATTTAAAATATTATACTACTGATTTTGTGGAAGCGGAGCCAACTGATAAAAATAAGCGAAAATTGGTTAAGGAATCAACGGACATGCTCTGTATTTTGGAAAATGCTTTTGAGCTCATCCAAGAAACATCGGAGTTTAAGATTTTTAAGAATACCGATAAATATGTTGGCGTTATTTTTTACGAGGAAGCGATAGAAGATTATAAAAAAGCAATCAAGAAAATAGAGGGGTATTTCAACACCTATGTTTTCTCTATGGGTGATGATCCACACACAAAAAAATTTACTGACGTGAAAAGCAAAGTAACGCTTTGTGCAATTCCTGAAGTGATACTGAAAGTGTATCGGGAGATTTTCAAATAATATGGAAGATAAAGAAATATATATTCATCCCATTTTCAATGAGTTATTAAATAATTTTAGGTTCTTTTTAGCTGGAATTAACATGATGTCAATGCCAGATTTTCAAAAAGCGTTAATCAACGGACACAAAGGAGAAAAAAGCGAACTAGAAATTTCAGTAAAGTATGATGACTTAAAATGTCTAAAATATGATATTCGGGATATTTTAACTTCATTTAATAAATCTGTTGAATTAAAGTTGATTGGGGATAAGGTTGAAGCCAATATTGTCGGCTTAATGAATTTTCAAGCAAGGCAAATTGCAATTTCGTTGTTTGATATTCTACAATTTTCAAAATATCAGAATTATATTATTAAAAATAATTCTACTCTTTTTAAATTTGCCAAACATATAAGAAATGGGGCGGCTCATAATAATAAATTCTTTTTTG
This sequence comes from Candidatus Uhrbacteria bacterium, assembly GCA_043805995.1. Lineage (GTDB taxonomy): Bacteria > Patescibacteriota > Patescibacteriia > UBA9934 > GWF2-40-263 > UBA12403. The sequence goes on along the minus strand of JAZDHJ010000049.1, from coordinate 16,348 downwards.
ATGAAAAGAATAAACTTGATTTACCGGTTGGCTGGAGAGGTAAAACCATCGAAGAATCATTTCATCTTCAAAAAATAGTATTTAATGAATTTCTGACTCCAGCTGATTTAGTACTATTAATATCGGATTTTTCTTTTATTATAAAAAATTACAAATAATATGATATTTGAATTTAAAAATTATCAAGAAAATTCAATCGTAAAGTTGAAAAGAGAAATCAATGAACTTTTGGATGCAGACGGAAATAAGGTTTGTATTTTTAAAGCACCGACTGGCTCGGGAAAAACGCTGATGATGGCGGAGTTTTTGAAACGCTTGATTGATTCGCGTATAGATGGAAAAAAGTTTTCGTTCGTTTGGATTGCTGTCAATAAACTGCATGACCAGAGCAGAAATAATTTGAGAAAATACTATGACCAAAACGGTGTAGGAATAAAATGCTCTTATTTTGAAGATTTGGATGATCGTAAAATTAGCGAAAATGAGATTTTGTTTTTGAACTGGGCAAGCATCAACAAAAAAGATAATTTGTATGTTCGTGCAAACGAACGAGATAACAATCTGACAAGTATTATTGCTCGAACAAAAGACGAGGGCAGAATGATCTTTCTTGTTATTGACGAAAGTCACCACACAGCGAACAGTGAGAAATCAAGAGAGTTGATTCAAGATATTGGACCAAAAATAACGATTGAAGTTTCGGCTACTCCGCAGCTAAATAATGTAAACAGAATTGTTGAAGTAGAACTCAAGGATGTGAAAGACGAGGAAATGATTAAAAAAGAAATCATAATCAATCCGGGCTTTGAACATTATATTATTGATAAAAAGAAAAGTGATAAATCAGCAGACGAACTTGTATTGGAAAGTGCGTTAAAAAAGCGGATTGAATTGCATAAAAAACTCGAAGCCGAAGGTTCTAATGTAAATCCTCTTTTGCTTATTCAGCTACCCGATGCCATGCAAGGTGTATCTGATAAAAAAGACGAGATTATCGCTTTGCTTAAAAAATTTGGCTACACCACGGAAAGTGGACGACTTGCGATATATCTTTCTGATAAAGATAATAAAATAAACTTGGTGAATATAGAAAAAAATGAGAATGAGGTTGAAGTAATGATATTTAAACAAGCTATTTCGCTAGGCTGGGATTGTCCACGTGCGACAATTTTGGTTCTATTTAGACAGTGGCATGAGGAAAATATCACTTTTTCTATTCAAACGCTCGGACGTATTATGCGTATGCCAGAGCAGAAACATTATACAGACCAAGATTTGAATGTTGGTTATGTGTTTACGAGCCTGCAAGATATAAATGTTGCCGAAGATTTGTCTCGTGATTACATCACGACTTTTACGGGGTTTAGAATTAAGAATTATAAAAATATTGATCTGCTCTCTTACCATTCAAAACGTTTCCGTGAGGAAACGCGTCTTTCTTCTGATTTTACTCCTCTTTTTATTGAGGCTGGAAAGAAATTAAAACTCAAGGAAAAATTTTCATTCAAGCATAGTATTTTAAAAACGAGCCTTATTGCTAGTGGTCGTATTGTTGATGCCGATAAAGAAGCAAAAAATATAGAGAGAAAAGGAACTCTCAACATTCCTAAAAACGAAGTTGAATTACAAAATGCATTTGACATGTTTGCTAGGAATAATCTCGCACCGTTTGAACCTGAACAACGCTCAATCGGTCGTATAAAAAGCTCAATTTATTCATTTTTCGAAGCGTCACGAAATGAGGATGAATGGCCAAAAATTCAGGCCGCCGTTCTCGCAGAAGAAAATCACCAAATTATGATTGATACCATTAATCTTGCAAAAGAGATGTATCAAGAAGAAGTTGGAAAAGGTAAAAACGAGATAGTAAAAAATGAAGAGCCTTGGAATGTTCCAAAAGTAATAAATTACACACTCTCTTTCGCTAAGAAAGATTATAAAAAGTCAGTAATACAACCGTATTACACGAAAAAGTCAAGAACGGGTACAGTAAATTTGTCTGAAGAAGATAGTGACCTTGAAGTTGATTTTATTGAGTATTTGGAAAAATCAAAATTAGTTGAATGGTGGTTTAAAAATGGGACAAAAGACGGGTCATATTTTGCTGTACCCCATATTGAGCATGGCGTTGAAAAGTCGTTTTATGTTGATTTTGTGGTAAAGCAAGAAGGTTGCGTTGGTTTATTTGATACAAAAGGTGGTTTGACCGCTGAAACAGCGAAATCACGCGCTGAGGGATTAGCAAAATATATTGCCGAGCAAAATAAAAAGGGTAAAAAATTATATGGCGGAATTGTACTTAAGGAAAAGAATAGTTGGCGTTATAACGATGGTTTAAAATATGAATACAATCCAAATAATTTGAAAGATTGGAAGTTTTTGAATTTAGTAAATTAATAATATTATTTTTATTTCGTTTCTCTCCAACAAATATGTCAAAAATAGAAACCATTCACGCTCACGAAATCCTGGATTCTCGTGGCAATCCAACCCTTAAAGTCTCTGTTCTACTCACCGATGGCACTGTCGGCTCGGCTTCAGTACCGAGCGGTGCTTCGACTGGTAGTCATGAAGCGCTCGAACTTCGTGATGGTGATCCGAAACGTTATGGCGGTAAAGGTGTTTTGACCGCGGTCAAAAATGTTAATACCAAAATTTGCAAAGCTTTGGTTGGTAAAGACGTTTTGCGACAACGCGAGATTGATAAGGAGTTGGTTTTTCTCGACGGCACGGCCAATAAATCCAAACTCGGCGCCAATGCCATTCTGGGTGTCTCGCTTGCTTGCGCTCAAGCGGCCGCTCGCCACCGTCGAGTGCCACTTTACGAACATTTGCGTTGGACTTTTGATCTGCAGGAAAAAACTTACAAAATGCCTTACCCAACCATGAATGTTTTGAACGGTGGCGCCCACGCCGGCTGGTGTTTGGATTTTCAAGAATTCATGATTGTGCCGCAACAAAAAAAGTTGCGCGAACGAGTTCGCTGTGGCGCCGAAGTTTTTCATGCACTTGGAGCTCTTCTAAAAAAAGCCGGTTTCTCAACTGGAGTTGGTGATGAAGGCGGCTTCGCGGTTTCGTTCAAAAAAAATGAAGAGGCTTTGCAGTGGCTCGTAAAAGCGGTTAAGGCGGCCGGTTACAAAATTGGTACCGATGTGAAGTTCGCTCTCGATCCAGCTTCGTCAGAACTTTACGACGCTAAGAAAAAAGTTTATCAGTTGAAAAAAGACGACAACCACCCCCTCTTCCCGCGTGGCGCGGGTAGTCTCCCCCGGAAGGGGAGAACTTCGGATGAGATGATCGCCATGTGGAAAAAATGGGTCGGCAAGTATCCGATCGTCTCACTTGAAGATGGTTTGGCTGAAGACGATTGGGGCGGTTGGCAAAAACTCACCAAAGAACTCGGTCACAAAATTTCTTTGATCGGTGATGATTTGTTTGTTACAAACGTCGAGAGGTTACGAAAGGGCATTGAACAGAAAGCCGGAAATGCAATTTTGATAAAATTAAATCAAATTGGCACACTGACCGAAACCATCGACGCCATCATGTTGGCCAAACAAGCTGGCTACAAAGTTTCTGTTTCTCATCGTTCAGGCGAGACAGCCGACACGACGATCGCCGATTTAGCGGTGGCAGTGAATGCTGATTTTATAAAAACTGGATCTTTGTCTCGTTCAGAACGGGTGGAAAAGTATAATCGGTTGATGGAGATTGAAGAAGAGGTTTAGATTTTGGGGTGTTAGGGGGTTGGGTTTTTGGGCATTGGAGGGCGTTGGGGGCAAGGATGATTATTTTTTAGAAATTCCTTCATGCCTTAACGCCTTTTAAAGCCCTTTAGTGCCCTACAACACCCCCCACAAAAAAACCGTCTCGTAAATTCGTGACGGTTTTTTAGTTGCTGCCACTTTCCATAATCCTCAAAAAAAGCTAAAATACTTTCACGTAAACTTAAGCTTTTTTATGGCGGAAACCCCTATTGAAATCCAACGACCAAAACCGGTAGTTCTTTTGATTATCGATGGTTTTGGCATTGCGCCAGACGGCGATGGTAATGCGGTGACTCGGGCTAAAATGCCGAATTTTGCCAAGTTTGTGCGAAATTATCCAGCCACGTCGATTCGGGCCAGTGGCGAGGAAGTTGGTTTGTCTTGGGGCGAAATGGGAAATTCTGAAGTTGGTCACTTGGCGATTGGGGCCGGGCGAGTTTATTATCAGACTTTGCCCCGCATTAATCGTGATATTGCCACCGGGGCTTTTTTTGAGAATCAAGCTTTCATCAAAGCTTTTGATTTTGCTAAAACAAATAATAGTGCTGTTCATCTGGTCGGCTTGGTTTCTTCTGGTCGTGTCCATTCAATGGATGAACATTGTTACGCACTTCTCGAACTGGCCAAAAAACAAAAATTTGATAAAGTTTTTGTCCATGCCATTCTTGATGGTCGCGATACGGTTTACAATGTGGCTTCGGATTTCATCCAAACTCTTCAGAAAAAAATTAAAGAATACGGGGTGGGAAAAATTGCTTCTGTGTCCGGGCGTTTTTACGCCATGGATCGTGACAATCGTTGGGATCGGACCGAGAAAGCTTACAACGCCATGGTTTTGGGGCAGGGCGAGACGGCGACTGATTCTTTGGCGGCGATTAAGGCTTCGTACGCCAAGGAAATTTTTGACGAACAATTTGTGCCGACCGTTATTTTAGAAGATGGTTTACCGGTGGCTAAAATTCAAAATAATGACGCGGTGATTTTTTTCAACTTTCGTCCCGATCGCATGCGACAAATCACTAAAGCTTTTGCTTTACCAGATTTTGATAAATTTCCTCGTGAACGTTTGAACAAGGTTTTTTTGGTCAGCATGACTGAATTTGAAAAAGGTTTGCCAATCGAAGTGGCCGTGCCACCAAATGTCATCAAAAATACTTTGGCCGAAGCCATCTCCAATGCTGGGCTGACTCAACTGCATATTGCGGAAACCGAAAAATACGCGCACGTGACTTTCTTTTTGAATGGTACAAAAGAGGAACCATTTCCTGGTGAAGATCGGGCAATTATTCCTTCACCGCAAGTTTCTTCATATGATCAAGCACCGGCCATGAGTACTTATGAAATCACTGATCGCATCGTCAAAGAAATTTCGGCCGAGAAATACGATTTCATCGTAGCGAATTTTGCTAACCCCGACATGGTGGCTCACACCGGCAATCTCGAGGCCTCGATTAAAGCTGACGAGGTAGCTGATGAGTGTATGGGTAAGTTGGCTGATGTAATTTTAGGGAAAGGCGGCGTCCTGCTAGTGACCGCCGATCACGGTAATGTGGAAGAAGTGAAAAATTTACGGACTGATGAAATGGATAAAGAACACTCGACTAATCCGGTACCATTTTTGATCATCGGCAAACAATTTGAAAATGTCACGGCGCCGAGTGGTGAGGTGCCTGAAGGTGATTTGTCACTCATGTCGACCATTGGTATGTTGGCTGACGTAGCTCCAACGGTTTTGTCGATACTCAAAGTTGATAAACCGGATGAAATGACGGGTACAGTTTTAATTTAATTTTTGTGCAATTTGATAAAAAATTCGCCGAGAAAATATTTTCGATGACCAAACAGTCTGTTGGTTTATCCAAACTGGCGATTTTTGGCGCCACGAAATTAATTTGGCTGTTGGCAATTTCAATTTTGATTTGGGAAATTTCGGCTAAACATTTGGAAAAGCATTCTGCACTGGCTCTGATTTTAGGTATCGGTGTAGCTTGGATTTTTCAACTGGCCAGCGCTTATTTACTCAATCGTCACCGACCGTTCCAACAAAATCACGAAAAGCCTTTGCTACAACTCATGTGGCGCACGCCATCATTTCCTTCCGGCCACACGACAATATCTTGCGCCATGGCGGCCGGAGTTTTTGCCCAGGATCCAGTCTGGGGTTCAATATTTTTCGTCTTAGCCGCCTTGATCGCTTTGAGTCGAATTGCGGTCGGTGTCCATTATTTTAGCGACATCATCGGCGGCGCGGTTTTGGGAATTGGCGTGGCGACGGTGGTGGCGAGGTTGGTTTTGTAAATTAATATTCGTTGATTTGTAAATTCCCCCACCCCCTCCTTCGCAGAGCTACGGAAGGGCACGGCCAACCCTCCCCCACTCTTCGACTCGGCTCAGAGTGGTCTGAGGCCTATCGAAGACCACCGTGGCGGTGAAGGAGGGAGAGTTAATTAAAAAAAAATAATTCTCCCTCCTTCGTATGCCTCATACGGGGGAGGGTAGGGGTGGGGGGCAATCTGATTCAAAATTCCCTGCAATCCCTTCCACCTCTTATTCCCCTTCAACCCCCTCAATATGAAAGCCATCATCATGGCCGGCGGGACCGGCACTCGGCTTTGGCCAATGAGCCGTGAGTCTAAACCTAAACAATTTTTTGAACTGGTTAGCGACGAGCCGCTTATTCTTGAGACTTATCGTCGTTTGCTTAAATTTTTCCCTGAAGAAAAAATTTATTTTTCGGTTTCTGAACCTTTGGCCGAAATGCTCCGCGCTCATTTTCCTGATTGGCCGGTTGAACGGATGATTATCGAACCGGAAAAACGGGACACGGGTCCGGCCATGGGTTTTGTGGCCGCGATTTTGGAACTCGACGATCCGGACGAACCGATAATTTTTATTCCTTCGGATCATTTTATTGGTGACGAAGAAAAGTTTTTAAGTTGTTTATCAGTTGGTGATCAATTGATTCGCGAGACTGGCAAGATGCTCGACATCGGCGTTGTGCCGACTTTCCCGAGCACGGTTCTTGGTTACACCAGAATCGGCGAGTTGCTCGAAGTTCGAGAAGGTGTGGAGATTTTTAATTTCGCCGGCCACACCGAAAAACCACCTTACGAAATTGCCAAACAATATCTTGAAGAAGGTTCCTACCTCTGGCACGCCAGTTATTACATGTGGACGCCCCGGAAATTCATGGAAGCATTTGAAAATTACGCACCGGAGATGGCAACGGTTTTGCGAGAAATCCAACAAACACTCCATCACTCCCCACTTCGCGAGGGCTTCGAGGGGCAGACCACGACTCTCCCGCCGTCGCTGGGCTTTGGCGGGACCCCGCCAAAGGCCTCCGTCGGCGGGGCACCACTCCATCACTTGTACGCCAAATTACCCAAAACCTCTTTCGACTACGCTGTGACCGAAAAAATGGATCCAGCTGACGTTCTGATTATTAAAGGTGATTTTGGCTGGAGTGATATCGGAGCTTGGGATACGCTCCATGATCGTTTGTCGACCGAGGAAAATAATAATGTGACCAAGGGGCGAAGCATTTTAATCGACACGGAAAATTCTTTGATTTACGCACCGGAAGGGAAGACAGTGGCTGTACTCGGCATGAAAGATATTGTGGTGGTGGATACTGGTGATGCGCTTTTGGTTTGTCCGAAGAGCGAAGCTCAGCGAGTGAAAGAAATTATTTCTCAGCTTAAGGAAAATAATTTTCACGACGTGTTATGAAAACCCTGGCTAAATTTTTAGTGATTATTTGTGGCGTGCTTTTTTTGGTTGGTACTATTTTCAGTGCGTCTTTTATTTGGGATGCTTTTTTACGAACACCAAGTCGTGACGCCGAATCAGTGGTAGTAAACGTTGAGCCGGGTTCGGCAACGGATAATATCAGCGCTAAACTTAAAACGGCCGATCTTATTCCTAGTCGTTTCGGTTTTAAACTTTACGTTCGGCTCATAAAAGCCACGAAAGATTTTCAGCCCGGTGAGTTCACAATTAAAAAAGGTTCGAATTATTCCTCGATTGTCTCGTTAATGACCTCCGTCGCTTCCGATGAAGTGACAATCACTTTTCCTGAAGGTCTGTCAGTTATTCAAATGGCTGAGCGGATCGATAAGGCTTTTGGTGCCGGTTCCGGAGATGTGTGGCGAGCGAGTTTGTTTGACATTAACTGGTCGGAAACATATTCGTTTGTTCCTGAAACACTTATCATGATGAGTGCTGCGACTGATCCACTTGAAGGCTATTTATTTCCTGACACCTACCGAGTTTCTCGCAGTGGTTTTCCGAATGATTTGACTTATAAACTTCTGACAAATTTCAGCGAAAAACTTTCACCAGAATTGCGCGTCGAAATTATTAATCAAGGAAAAACTATTCACGAAGTTCTGACCCTCGCCTCGATTGTTGAGAGGGAAGTGATGACTGATATTGATCGTGCCAAAGTGGCCGATTTGTTCTGGCGTCGGCTCGGTGTTGGCATGGCACTCCAAGCCGATTCAACTGTTCATTATGTCGTTGGCAACGATGATAAAAATGTTTACACTTCCGACCTCGATCGCTCTGTCGATTCGCCTTGGAATACTTACAAATATCCAGGCCTGCCGCCAGGACCAATTTGTAATCCCAGTCTTTCAGCCATCAAAGCAGTAATTTATCCCGAAGCCAACGACGCCTGGTATTTCTTAACCGACGCTGACGGCAATGTTCACTATGCCAGAACGAACGATGAACAGAATATAAACAAAAGTTTGTATCTGAAATAAAAAAATATTCCTTGCCTTAAAGCCCCCTCGGCCATAGCCCGTCTATTTGTGGCCTACGGGCGAGGCATAACGCCTAAACGCCCCAAACCACCCCCCTCAAAAAACTTATGAAAAAATTCCTCCTATCACTTTTCTGCACTCTGATTTTTTCCGTTGCAATCTTAGTCTCTCCAGCCAAGGCCGAAGAAAGTCTGGGCGGTTACACTTTGGACAGCATCGACGTTAAAACGGTCATAAATAATGACTCAACTTTTGTCGTCACTGAAACCATCACCGGAGATTTTTTGGGCGAACGGCATGGTTTGTATCGCGATATTCCGAGATACTACAATACTTACAAAATCATTCACAAGGTCATGCCGATCGAGGTTTTGTCGGTGACTAAGAATGGTGTTCCAGAACCGTATGAAAATATCAGCAACGGTGCTTATTTAACGATTAAAATCGGCGACCCAGAAAAAATTTTTTCCGGTCATTTTGTTTACGTCATTAAATACAAAGTTAGTAATGCCATGATTTACGAAAAAGATGGTACGGTAACTTGGTATTGGAATGTGGCTGAAGATAAATGGGACGCCCCAATCATGTCGGTAACTTCAGAGGTGGTTTTGCCGGACGGTTCAATTCAAAAGGCGGCGACTTGCTGGGGTGGCTGGTATTCAGAGACTGGAGAAAATTGTGAAATCTCTGCTGACAAAAATTCGATTACTTCGTCCACGGTTTATAACATGACCATGCTGGTTAATTTCCAGCCGCCAGGTCTTTTTTACGTTCCTTCGCAAAAAGAAATTATTATAAAATCTTTAAAAGATAATTGGGATTGGTTTTTTCTTTTGTTGCCACTCATTGCTTTTTTTATCCTTTACAGAATTTGGTCAAAAAATGGACGTGATCCCAAAGGTCGCGGCACAATTATTGCTGAATACGAACCACCGGATGGTTTGTCACCTTTTGAAACCTCATCTCTTTATTATTCCGGTTTAAAAGACAGTGCTGTTACAGCCACGATGATTGATTTGGCAGTTCGTGGTTATTTGAAAATTGAAGAACAGTCCGGAGAAGTTCGTTGGTACAAAAGTCTTAAATATAAATTGATCAAATTGAAAGAGGTCGACAATAAATTACGAGATTTTGAAAAAGATCTTTTGAAAAAAGTTTTTGCCGAAAAACCAGAAATAATTTTAGCCGAATGTCGGACAGAATTTGTTAAGGCCAGGTTAAGTATGGACAAGATGGTCTGGGAATCTTTGACCGAAAAAGGTTATGTGCCTTGTGATCCGGACAAGGTTCGTTCTTGGTACATCGGTTTTGGTGGTTTGGCCATGGTGTTGGCTATAATGGTCGGCATGGCTTTTATTGGAATTTTTGAACGCTATTTTGTGGCCGTCGGTTTTGGTTTGATCGCGATTGAGTTATTTGTCTTTGGGGCGATCATGACTCGACGGACTCAAAAAGGCGCCGACACTAATGACAAAATAAAAGGTTTTAAATTATTTTTGACGACAGCCGAAAAATATCGAATTCAGTGGCAAGAGAAAGAAGGAACTTTCGAAAAACTTTTGCCTTACGCCATTGTTTTTGGCGTGGCCGATAAATGGCTAAAAACTTTTGCCGGTCTGATGCAAGAGTCACCAACTTGGTATGTTGGCACTTCGACCTCTTTTAGTTTTACAAGTTTTAACAGCAGCTTAAATTCTTTTGTTCAATCATCAACTTCTTTAACCACCCCGTCTTCCTCTGGTGGCGGTTCTTCTGGCGGTGGTGGTGGCGGCGGTGGCGGCGGAAGCTGGTAAAGAAAATTTAAAATCGTCGGCTGTGAGGCTGACGATTTTTTATATCGAGTATTGACTTTTTTCCGTTTTTAAACCACTATGCCTTGTCCCGGGTGTTCCTGGGATTTGTGATAACTCAAGCTTGAGGTGTGCAGATGATCCTGATTCTTTTCCTTTTTCTCGTCGGTCTCGTCGGTTCGGCCGAGGCAGTCCCTGCCAGGCTGATCATGACCGCAAGTTCGACGATGCCAGACAGTGGTATTGTCGTCGCTGGCAGCATTGACAACCTGGTCGGTGCGTTCGATCCGACTTCGACCGGCGAAGCCATGACGCTCAACCGCCTCTGCCTTCACAACGCTGGAGTTGACGCGGCCGTCGACACAGTGTCGGTGGTGTATTACGACGACTGGGTCGCGGGATGGATGACGTCGACGACCGCTCTGGTCAACGGCTACGCCTGCTTCTCGACACGTATCACTGTCCGTCACGCCTCCGCAAGGCAGACACCAGAGACCATCTACGTATACTTCGATGCCTCGACGTCGGCCACTCCTGGTGACCTTATCAAGCTCGACTGGGTCGACCTCGGAGTTCAGGCCATCGGTCTTCGAACCGGGCAGGTCTATCGCGCCCGCGCCACCACCGACTTCGTAGACGGACCCGAGATGACCTGGCACAACAGTCAACCGACCATCTTTCCGGTGGCCGGCAGTCCGGACGGTGCTGGTGTACGAGGGTTCGGTGAGATCCTTCGATTCGGCGTCGGGGCTGACTCGGCTGGCGGAATCGGGCCCGAAGGTATCAGTTTCAGCTTCACCTCTACCGATCTGGCCAACAACGGACTCGGAACCGGTTGGAATTCCTGTGGTCAACTTGCTGACGCGGCGATGTGGGACGTTGCCGATGCCAGCAACCTGGCGGTCAGTCTCAATGGTGGTGTGTGGAACTTTTATACGGCAGACGGAACGGATTGTACCGTGGCCAACCCCGATGAGGTGATCGCCTACGTCACAGTCACTGGTCTCAACGAGACCGTGTGGGCTGGAACGGCGTCCGCCTATTACACCTACTTCAATTCCATCAACGCGAGTGCGGTCGATGACGACAGCGCTCGCCTCAACGTCATTGGTATCTGGTGGCGCGATGGCGTCTATCAGATCGTCTTCTACGACCAGAACGTCAACGGCCTCCCGTTGATTGGCGGTTCTGTCATTTTCTGACCTCCGTCACAACTCAGGTCCATCCGTGCGGGCTTCTCCTGCACGGTATTTTTTTTGCTTTTTTTCAGTCCCTTTGTTACCGTGTCGGCACCGCTTTCTTCCCAGCGGCTGGAGGTTGAAATGGCTCCTTGGGTTTTTATCCCTGGATACGGACTGGTCGTTGGAGCGACCGGTTGGCTGACAGTCCTCGGTTATGCGGCTCGACGTCGAGCCAAGGACTACTGTCGCCGATCTTCCTGATCAACATCATCTTCTCGCTCGTCGTGGCGCCTTTTCTCAGGCGTCGTTTTTTTTACAAATCCCTCTGCTACTCCTAATTAAAAAAGCTCGGTTTTATCACCGAGCTTTTTCGATCCGTCATTTTTTATTTTACATCTTCCAAATAATAACCGGTGCCGACTACCCAGCCGAAGGGTTCGAAAACTAAACTGAAAGCGCGTTTGGCTTTGGCTGTGGTTTCGTTAATTTTAGGAAACCAATAATCAGTATAACCGCCGCCGGTTTGCGAACCATTTTTTCTGATTTCTTGAATGTAGAGTAAACCGTTAACATCTTTGGCTTCGTTGCGGTTCTGGCCCTCAACATCAGTTCGGCCGTAAAGAACTACGTTGACACCTTCGGTTGTATCGGCAAAGAAATAACCTTCTTGATTATCGCCATAACGCATGTCGCGAAGTACCGAAGCACTAAATTCTTTAGCTTGGCTTAAACTGAAATCGCCAGCTTTGTACCCATTGTAAATTTCCTGAAGGGCACTGACCGCCGTTTGCGTTTCGTATTTAATCAAATTATCTTGACTAACAATTTTGGCCGCCGCCACCGCCTCGGCTTTTTGCGTGCTGGCAGTTTTTGTCAGATAACAAAAACCAAGAGCCCCAACCGAAACAATTATCGCCACGGCTATCAAATGTTTTAGAAGAAGATTTTTTGTCATAAAAAAAGAATTATTTTTTTAGGTTGATTATATTATAGCATAAAAATAATTCTCCCTCCTTCACCGCCACGGTGGGGGAGGGCTGGCCGTGCTCCTCCGTAGCCCAGCGAAGGGGAGGGTGGGGGGGGTAACGAGGCGAGATCCCTCTCTGGCTCGGGATGACGGGTGAAAATTCCTTTCAACCCCCGCCACGTCCCGCGTAGCTCGCCACGAGCGAAGTGGGATTCGTCCCCTTATTCCCCTTCCACCCCTTCAACCCCTTCCACCAATATGCTAAAATACCGCCGCTGTGAATAAGATTGATTATCAAAAAGAACTTAACCCCGAGCAACTCGACGTGGTGTTGCATGGCGACGGGCCGTGTTTGGTTTTGGCTGGGGCCGGTTCGGGTAAAACTCGTACGGTTACTTATCGAGTCGCCTATCTTTTGGAGCAGGGAATTAAACCTGAGGAGATTCTTTTGCTGACTTTTACTAATAAGGCAGCTAAGGAAATGTTGTCTCGAGTGAGTACTCTGGTACCAAACGGCCATGGCGTTATTGGTGGTACTTTCCATTCAGTCGCTAGTCGAGTTTTGCGTTCTTACGCCTCACTCGTCGGCCGAACAAATAGTTTTACGATTCTTGACGAAGATGATTCCAAATCACTCATCAAACTTTGTTTGAAGGACGCTGGCGCCGACAGTTCGCGCGACAAACGTTTTCCTTCACCTTCATCATTTCAGAATACTTACAGCTACTCGCGAAATGCCACCACAAGTTTACGCGAAGTGCTGGAACGTCGCAGCCCGGCTTTGGTTATGATGGCGCAGATTTTGGAACGGGTGGCTGACTTGTACGAGACCCGCAAACGCGACGCTAACGCCGTTGATTTTGATGACCTGCTTTTAATGTTTTTAGAACTTTTGCAAAAGCATGATGAAGTTAGAAACAATTTAGCCACGCGTTTCAAATATGTTTTGGTGGACGAATTTCAGGATACTAATTTGATTCAAGCTAAGATCGTTCATTTAATGTCTTCAGTTCATCATAATCTTTTAGTGGTTGGTGATGACGCGCAAAGCATTTATTCTTTTCGGGCTGCCGAGATTAAAAATATTTTGGATTTCCCAAAAACTTATTCAGACGCTAAAGTTTTTCGCTTAACCGCCAACTATCGTTCTTCGCCAGAAATTCTTTCACTGGCCAATCACATTATTAAAAACAACCAAGGTCAGTTTGATAAATCTTTGCAGGCCATTAAAAAGTCTGGCTCTTTACCAAAGATTATTTCCTCGGCTTCAACCCTCGAGGAAGCTCGGCGGATTGTTGATGAAATTACTCACCTTAAAGTCGCGGGCGTGCCAACCAAAGAAATCGCCGTTCTTTTTCGGGCCGCTTTTCATGCTCAACCTTTAGAATATGAACTCATGAAACGCAACGTGCCTTATGAATTTCGCGGTGGCATGCGGTTTTTTGAGCGGGCGCATATTAAAGATGTTTCCTCACACTTGCGAGTTTTGGCGAATATAAAAGATGAAGCGGCTTGGCTTAGAGTTCTTGGTCTTTACCAAGGAATTGGTTCAATGACAGCTGGCAAGATTTTAGAACAGCTTAGACAGTTTGATACTTTGGCCGAAGCGGTGGCTTCGGAAAATATTACGGCCGGTCGGGGCGCGAGCGGTTGGGAAATCTGTCGGGGAATTTTGAAACACATGTTGGCTTCGCCCCAACCATCAGACATGATTCGGGCGGTGGTTTCTAAAGGGTATAAAGATTATCTGGAAGCCGAACAGCCAGATTTTCGTGATCGTTTGGACGACTTGGAACAGTTCGCAGTTTTTGCCGAGACCGTGCCGAATCTTCACACCTTTCTCGACAACGTCACCTTGGCTGAAAATTACAGTGGTAACAAAAATGATCCGTCGGAAAAAATTGTTTTGTCAACCATCCATCAAGCCAAAGGTTTGGAATGGGATGCAGTTTTTGTTATCGGCTTACGCGATGGTGCTTTCCCTAATCCGCGCGCTTTAATCGAAGGTGCGATCGAAGAAGAACGCCGTCTTTTTTACGTGGCCGCGACCAGAGCTCGTGATCGATTATATTTAACCTATCCATTAACCGACGGTCGTAGCGGTGATTATTCCATTAGCGAGCCCTCAATGTTTTTGTCCGAGTTACCAAAAAAAATCATGGCCGAGGAACGTCACGGTTTTGGTCTAAGACAACGAAACGAAAAAATCGAAAATTGGGACGAGGACGAACCGGTAATTGTTTTAAATAAAATGGGTGAGAAAATGCCGTCAGCTCCAGCTAAGAAAAAATTCGGGTTTTTGCGGGAGATTGATGAGTTGTAATGTTGTTACGAATCACGAATCTTGCCGAAATCACGAATTTACGAATCATCGAATTGGCAACGAATCCCCCACCCCACCCTCCCCCGCAGTGGCTGCGAAGGAGGGAGAAATAATTTTGGATCTTCCTCCCTCATAGCCGCTGTGGGGGAGGATAAGAGGAGAGGGCCGATTTTTCGTCCACAATTCGTGATTCGTAACCCCAATAAAAATTATGTACCACCACCAAAAATCAAAATCAAAAAGTTTTAATTCGGTTTTACAAATTGTCGGACTGGGTTTTGTAACTTTGGTTATTTTTATTTTAGGTTTTCGTCATTTGCGCGGTGAGGAAAAAAAAGTTGGTGGGGAAGAGACAGCTGAAGTTGCTTCTGGCAATCAAGTTGCGACGAATTCTTCTAATAGTGTTTCGACAGAAAATTTGGCGTCGCAAGAAGCGAAAATTAAAAGTTTGGCCAGTGGTTTGGAAATCGGTTCGGCCGTTCGAAGTTTTGAAAAGGGTATTTTGTATCACACCATGACGGTCAGCTTGCCAGAAATAAATCGCGAGACAGAATTTTATGAAGGCTGGCTGGTTCGCCAAACCCCCTACGATTTTTTCTCCACTGGAGAAATGGTCACCAATTCCGCCGGCGAGTTTGTTTTAGAATGGGCCGGCGAACACAAAGACGTAATCTCCTATGACCGAGTGGTCATTACCCGCGAAGCAAGAGATAATAATGATGCGCCAGCAGGGCATGTGGCTGAGGGTGGGTTTGGTGGAGTGGGTGGAGTGGAGGGGATAGGGGAAAGGGGAGAGGGAAGGTAGCTCGATTGTTTATTGGGATAGTTGGGTGGTTGGAGTAGAAGTGTAGAAGACGTAGGTGTTTTTTTGACCTGTCTTAATGACTTAACCCAACCCAATCCAACCTTTACATTTTCTACCATCTACATTTCGACTTCCACCAACCAATATCTAACAATAAACCTCCATCCCTCTCCCCTTTCCCCTATCCCCTCGATACCAACGCCACCTCTTGACCCCAAAACCCCAAATTGCTAAACTAAACCCCGCAATAAAGCCCGTCGTGTCGGCTTGGAAACAGCGGTCAGTATGACTCCTCCTCATTCTGACCCGCAAGTGCCAAGCCGACCTGGCGGACTTTTTTTGTTTTTGTGAGAAAAATCACAAAAACTCAAAAAATACTCAATTTATCCCAAATTACCTAATTCTCCCTCCTTCACCGCCACGGTGGGGGAGGCCTCGCCCGTGGCCAGGCTCTGCCCATAGGGCAACGCCCGAGGACTATGGCCGAGGGGTAAGGGGTGGGGGATTCACCTGGCTTTCTCAGCAAAACCCCAAAACCACCCCAACCCCCTAACGCCCCATAAGGCCCTTAACGCCCATAATGCCCCAAATTCCACTCCAACCCCCTGTTGTCAATCAGCAAAGATGTCACAGTTTTCAGTTCAGCAAACGTGTCACATTCAGGCGACAGTAGTAATTAATAGTTAGGTTGGATTTTCACGATTGATACGATCCATTAGGGTGCCGTTTTTGTAGACACGAATTTC
>JAZDHJ010000048.1:0-23782 GCA_043805995.1 Candidatus Uhrbacteria bacterium | reverse complement strand
TGTACAGCCATTTTTCGTAATTTTCATATGAATCAAAACCCCTCCTCGGAACTGGAATTCCAAATTTTTCATATTCTGCGTAAAATCGATCAACCCCACTCTTAAAAGCTGAGGTTCTCTTTATCTCTTCCATTCGGTAGTATTCGCTTGAATATATAATACGATTTTTATGTGTGCGCATATTTTTGATTTTAAATTTCCTCTTTTATTTTGGTTCTTGGAAGAAAGTTATGGGTAAAGATCCAGTTTGCCACAATGGAACAAAATCGCTATACGGTAGTTTTGGAAACTTCTAAAGCCTCTGGCGTCTGATTTGATAGATTGAATTTTGGAATTAAGACCTTCGGTGGCGGCATTGGTTATATGATGCTTCAAGTAAGCAAAAATGCCAACCACATGGCGTTTCAAGGTCTTTGCTGCTTCAATTATCGGTTTAAGCTTGGAATGTGTGGCCCAATAATACCACCACTTGAAAAAACCTTCTGCCACACCTCGGTATCGGTAATCCCAGAAGTGACGAAATGATTCTTTGATTGACCAAGCTCGTCCAACTTTCATTTCATCAGAAGCGATTGAACGAAATTCTTTCTTGTCATCTAAATCCCAGTTGTCAGGATTGGTTAACCATAGATATTTTGTGCCTTTTAAAACATTATTGCCATCTTTAACAAATGTTTTGTTTTCTTGCCGTCTGACCAAATCAACGGCTTTGCCCAAGTAAGTCGCCACATGATACTTGTCATGAACAACGTCTGATTGTGGTAAAATGGAATGGGAGGCATTCATGAAGGCTGGCCACATATCCATAGCTGTAGCTTCGACGTTTTGTTTCTGTTTATCAGTTAAGGTGTTTAATAACGTTGTGGCCGCCTCTTCGGTGCGGTCAGGAACCACTTCCAACACACGAACATTATCAAGGTCATTTAAGAGCGAAACGTAGGAATGACCTTTGTGAAAATTCTTTTCGTCTATACCAAGATGCTTTATTGTTTCGTCCTGGCGCCTTAATAAGCCTCGCTCAACAGCTCGAGCTTGGATATCGTGAATTTGATACCAAGATAATCGCAACAGACCGGTGGCGGACTTAACATTCTTGGCCACCTTGAGCACATCGATGGCAAATTTCTCAAATAATTCAGTAAATCGTGAATAACCGTCGGCCCAAGGCACCTCGGCTGATAAAATGCCGTGTTCTGGACAGTTTATGCGCGGAACTCGACAAATAATGGTTGTTTCGAATTGCATAGTGTCTAAATGTCTCCACGCTCGTTCTTCTCGATGGTCTTCTTTAGAACAAGACTTGCCACAAGTCGGACAAGGTAACTTGGTGCCTTTGGCAGTACTGACATTAATCTTTAAACGTAAATTTTCAGTATCTAACTCAAGTCCGGAAACAGTCCATGGATCTGAAAGATTTAACATTTGTTCGTAGTGTTCGTTAAGGGTTAGTTGAGGGTAGTTCATATACCCTCTAGTATATCGCCATTAAATCTGTCTTTCCATTACCCACAGAATTCTTCTAAGAACCTTTATTTTAATCCTTTCCCCCGAGAATAAAAGTGGAAAACTTTTAAAAATCCCTTTAAAAAGCCCCAAAACAATCAAAACCCTCAGAACCGTCAATTTTTCGTTTTTTTAAAAAAACGGAACACAAAAAATAGCCTTAAGGCGTGTGCCATTTGTGCCGTTTTTGAAAAAAATGGCTAGACCGTAGTCCCTGTGCTAAAATAGTCTAAACTTCAGGAAACCCTTTGAAAACCTAGGTTCAGTACCGAGGTGTCCTGCCACGTCGCTCGCGAGCGACGTGGCCTGCCACTTTGATGGTAGGTCATGTATTTCGCGGCAAGGTGATAACAAAAGAACGCTATTTGGCGTTCTTTTGTGTATCTTATTTTTGTGGTAGTTTAAACAAAGCTAATGTTCGAAATTATTATAAAGAAACAATTTTTGAATTATGAAAAATGAATTTGAACGAGCAATCGAACGAGCTTATGCATCAAAGCTTCGTGTAGAACATCGTGGGGGCAAAGCGGTTATTTTGAAGTCCGTAGCTGCACAGGAACGAAAGAACGAATTGGCTTTTCATACTCTTTTGGCCGAGCTTGGCATGCCAAATATGCAGGTTGCTGAAGAAGGTAATGATTTGGTGGTCGATTTTATAGCTGATGCCGAAACACTCGGAGACGAAGAAACACCAGAGCGATACGAACAACTTGGCCGCTCATTACGAATACTGCATTTCCGAGAATACCCAAACCCATTTATTGTTGAGCGGGACGGTACCCGACGAGAACTTGATTGGAATACTTTCCTGAATCAACAAGTGCAATATGGTATTGCGCGACAAAAAGAGCGAGAAGGGTTAGGACAGGACTTAATAAAGCGTATTGTTGCTGTAATTTCAGTCGGCGCGAAGCCTGAAAGAATTACACCTATCCATGGAGACTTGCACGCAAATAATGTTTTGTTAAAAAATGATAATCTTTACTTATTTGACAAGGCCGATAATATTTTTTCAGGAGATCCGTTATATGATTTAGCTCTATTTGGTATTACATTACCAGGAATTTATGGAGTAGGTTCTGAGGTGGTGCACGATCAACGTCTCGCACAGGCATTGATCGCGGGTTATGGCTCAGATTTTTTGTCTGATCGAGATACATTTGATCGTTACGTTCTCTTACGTGCTATTGAACGTTGGCCAAATCCATTTGAGAAAGAAATTCCTGAATTAGTTCAGGTAATACTTGGAAGATTCAAATAATTTGCAAAAAAGAGCTCTAGATATCTACGGCGAACCCCTACCAAGAGAAAACCACGGAATTAAAAGCCGTGGTTTTTTGTTTTTTTGATTATTTTTAAAATCGATTCCTTTTTACTAATTATTGTTTGATGTTGTGGTATACTTTAACCAAGAAACAACTAACTATTTTATTATGAAAAGATACCTCATCCTCTCACTCATCCTCGGGAGTTTCTTCCTCCAGCCTTTTGTTCCTGTCAGTGCGGCCAGTGAAAATGGTGGTTTTGTTGATGTGTTTGAACGCTCGGCTGGCAGTTCGTTTTATGAAATTAAAGGTTGGGCTTATAACCCAACAGCGCCGAGTGACGAAGTTGCCGTTGATATTTATGTGAATGGCGTTCGCGTCGCTTCTGTTGAAACGTCTTCCTATCGAAGTGACGTCGCGGCCTA
Source organism: Candidatus Uhrbacteria bacterium (assembly GCA_043805995.1). GTDB lineage: Bacteria > Patescibacteriota > Patescibacteriia > UBA9934 > GWF2-40-263 > UBA12403. Next base: position 20,589 of record JAZDHJ010000048.1, on the reverse strand, counting down.
TCTTGGTGTGAGCCGTTCATTCGGTTTTGAATACGAGTTGCCGACAAATGTTTTTACCTGTCAATTTGGTTGTCCGGCGACTGATGAAATTCAACTCACAGCTCGTGACATAAAAACCAATTTGCAATACATGCTGGTTGGCGGTATTCAGCTAATCGAACATTCAAGTATTGGACTTTTTGGCGTTATTGATAGTTTTAGTGAAGAAAACCCTCAACGTCCCCAACTTTTTGTTAAAGGTTGGGTAGCGAGTACTGATTTTCCTGGTACCAGTTATGATATTTATGTTATGGCCGAAGGAAAACTGGTTGGTACCAGTAATTCTGACAGTCTTAGTCGTACAGATGTTAAGACAATCTACGAACTGCCTTCTGACAAAGTTGGTTATGTTGTTGTTATAGATCGCTCGTTGATTGAGAGTTCTTCGGGCGCCGTTTTCTTTGTCTTTGCTTACGACAACAATAATAACCGTTTTGAACGTGTTGCTAGTGATTGGTATAGTTTTTAATATTTTGTGGCCGAGCCGGTTGTTGTGAAAGATATTGATAACTAGATTTTAAAACTATGTCAGAATTTCCTCTACAAATAGAATCAGAATTAAGCCCAGAACAAATAAGGCAACAAGAACGCCGACGGCTTTTTGATAACCTTTCACGTTTGCAAGAACAATATTTTGAGCGTTTAAAATCTCAACCCTACAGACTCGATTATATTTTGAGGAATTTAGATAAGCTTTCTGACTATGTCACAACTGCCAAGTTGGCGGCTGAAATTAAACAGACTCTTGAAACATTAAATAGTCAGAGTCCGGATGGAGAAGATTGTCTGGTGTTTGAGATTTATGAAGATCAAACGAAAGCTGAAGCCCTGGTTAATCTTTACCAAACTGAAGGTAAAACCCAGCAACTCGTAGCAGCTATCGGGAGATATTTACAAAGATTTTCTTTTTCTGAAAAAAGTCGTTTACCTTCAAAGAAAGAAATTCAAGAAAAAGAATTGCGGTGGAATCGTTTAGATCAGCTGTTTGAAAAATTAGACCTTGAAAATTTTAGGGAAGATAAAGCCGGACGTTTAACTGCCAATATAAAAAGAGGTCTGGGAAGTTATCTGCGAGATCAAGATAAGGAAGGGGCTCATTGGGAGGAGATTGGAACTAAAATTTTCGAGCGTCGCAGAGCGGTAGAAAAAGACGGTTTATTCCTTGCTTATTATGAATCAGTTGAAGACGTCGAAGCTCTTTTGTCTAGCGGCCGACTTCTTTCAATTTTTGAATTACCAGAAGGAGATCAGGGCCAAGAGAGAAAATCTTGGCGAACTTTAAGTGAAGTTAAAAGAGATAGACAACAGATTGAGCAAGCTTTGGGTTGGGCCGCAGGTTCACCGGTTTATCATTTGGTTTTGGAACGTGATGCCGACCTACCTCAAACAAATTATGGTCCAGTGCGTCTGATTTTTGATTTTGAAAAATTAAAAGGATACGCGACATTTACCTTGGGTGACTCCTTGAATGACGGCGGTGTCCCCGATTCTTTGCGTGATGCTTACGTAAGGGAAAAAGCCGATTCGGCTCTACGTCGTCAGGTCGATCTTATTCACCTCTCTCTTGCCAAGGCATTGTTCGAGCTAGCTAGTGAACAAACAATGGATTCTTCGCCCATCAGATACCTAGAGGCTCAAGTCGGTGGGCTTTCAGGACAGGAGATTTTTGGTGCTTTGAAAGAAATTCGTATTAATTCTGATGAAAGACAAGATTTGCCAGTTGGAACAGTTGAAAGAATTAAGGGGTTTTGTGAAGGGCATGGAATTATTTTTTCATCTTAAAATTATTTTTGTTTACCAATTTCAATTAAAAAATTCTGTCTAAATGGACAGAATTTTTTTGATAATTTTTAAAGTGAATCAATCGACTTGCGAATTTTTTTGATTTTTATATCATCCTTTGCCTTACCGACATCTTTTTTAAATGTTTTGATGCGAGTTTTAAGAGCGGAAAGTGTTTTGACAAGCCCCTTTAATTCTTTTATGATGGCTTCATACGTGTTTAACATATAAACACATTATAACACAAAAAATTATATGGCAGAAGTTTCACGAGTTGAGGCTATGAGAGCTGCGTTGGAAAAAGCAAGGGTTGAAAAACAAAAAAAAGAAGCCGAAGCAGCGGCCGAGCGGGCTCGGGCTGAATCAGAGGCTGAACGTACTGGCCTGGAAAAAGAACGTTCACAGGCCGAGCAGGCACTGACTGAAACAGCCGGCCAATTGACCGAACGCCAAGCCGAGTTGACTGACGCTCAGGCTATTATGGCCGAGGCGGCTGATTTACCAGACGACGTGAAGATTGCATTGCAATCAGAGTTGAGTGGAATTGAAGCTGAAGTCGCAGGGATTGAGGAAAAACAAAGGGAACTACGAGCGAGTTTGGAAGCATTGAATCTCAGATTGGCGGCTTTGTCCAAAGAGTCAGCCCCAGCCGCCGAAGAAACTCCGGTTGAAAAAGCTCCGCTGGCGGCTGAGGTTGCAGAGAAATCAGAAAAGGAAAAAGCTGCCGAGGAGCTGATAAAAAAGCTTGAAGCAACATTAGCGACGCTCGAAAAAAACCAACGTTTCGGACTTATGGATAAGTTTAGAGATTTGATCGCTGCCCTTAAAGATAAAAAATTTGATCAGGTTAATTCTATTCCTTCATTTGATGCTGATTATTATTATGAGGATGACGCTGGTTACAAAGCCCGGCGAGAAGTTCAGCGTTTGGATGATATTGTTAGTGTTTATGGCGAGCTGCCAAAAAATGTAAACGATGATTATAGAAAAGATGTATTAAAACTCTACCCAGGAGTCCGGAAGTTGGTGGATGAGGTCAAGAAAAGAATCGAGGAAGAAAAACCTGTGGGGAAAGCTGGTGAGAAACAAATTGAACAAGAGGTATTGCAACCTTATAAAGAAGCTTTGACGACGGCTCAAAAAGCACTTGAAGCAAGCCGGGCGAGGGTGAGGTCTTCTGCTGTGTTTAAAAGCGACAACAAGCTGTTGGAAGATTTGGTGGCCGAAACCAAAGACCTCTTTGCTCAACTGAAAAAAGAATAGTTTACTAATTAAAGTTTTATAAAAAATCCTGTTTATTTAGCAGGATTTTTTGATTGTGTTATAATAAAAACAATAGACAAAGTTTTCAAAATTAAACAATCCGATAATTTAGAAATTAAATTATTCAGGAATAATTCCATAATTTGTCATTTGACATTGAATTAATTTGAAATTTCCAAATATATGTTCTGCATAAAATGTGGGACGAGTTTTCCTAAGGGCACCAATTTTTGTCCTAATTGTGGACAATCGGCTTTTCGAGTTGCCGCCGCGGTTCCGACATCAGTTGCCGCGGTTGGACCTAAGAAAAAAGGGCAGCCTTTTTCAGGCCTACTTTTGGTTGCAGCGATTATAATAATTGTCGCCGGTTCTTATGCTCTTCAAATCAGCTCGGGGAAAGTTCGCAATGATATTTTGACGTGGGTCATTAATGTTTTTATTTTTATTGTTTCGGTTTTATTAATTCCAACAATTATTTATTTAATATCTCTTGGTATTAAAAAATTATTCAATTGGTTTTTTCACCGGAATAAATTTAAAAATAAGACTTTAGAAAAGATTTCAAAATTCGGACAGCGTCATTCAATAATTAAATAATTCATAAATTAAATAATTTTGAAATTCTAATTGGTATGTTTTGTCCAAATTGCGGTACGCCCATAGCGGACAACTCAAAAGTTTGCCCGCGCTGTAAAGAAAATTTGTCCGATATAAATATTATTGACTCGGGAAAACCGGTAAATAATCCGACTAAAAGTACCAGTGACGTGGTTGTGGTTTTTCTGGTGATTTTTATTTTAACAATAATTATTATTGCTTTTGCCGGTTCGGCTTCCAAATAATTTTTCATCAAAAAAACTATGAAAAATAGAATTTTACTTATCGGCGGATTAATAGTTGTTTCCGTCTTGTTTTCGGCTGAAACAATTCAAGCCGAGGATTATTGTGGTCAAGCCTATCAAGCCTGCCTTCAGGCTAGGGAACTCGGTGCTTACGCCGAATCGCTTGGTGTCTCAAGTGGCGGTCTTTCCTTGTTTGATTGCAATCAAATAATTGCCGAATGTTCCAGTTCGTATCATTCCGAACCTTTACCACAGCCGGAAGATGATAATTACAACAACAATTCAAATAATCAAACGACCACTGAACCGATTGACGAGCCAACCCCAGAGGAAAAACAGGCCGCAGTTCAAGCTCAAGCTGAGAAGGCTTGGCTTGATTATTTAAATTTGAGTTCAGGTGATTTGCTGGTAAATCCGCCCATTGATGAAAACTGGGTAGACACTTATTATCGACCGAATCACGAAGAAGGTGAGTTGGGTTTAACCGGCAAGGCCCAGCTGGCTCATGATGGGTTGGCTCAAGCCACGCAAAATTGGTTAGAGGCAATTGGTGACAACCTCGACAGCGGCACTATTCGCGCTTTACGCGATTTAATGAAGAACGCTGATTTTGATTATATGGAATCTTTGGCTAATTATTTGATGACTTATCCCACCGATCCAACAGCCAATCATGAATTAGCTCAAAGATATTTTAATGAAGGAACCGTGGATGATTTTGTTTTCGCTCGAGAATTGGAATCGCGGGCTTTTGTAAACTTGGATACGCTCGAACGGCAAACTTTGGACGTCAGAGTTAAGGAGGAAACCGAGCGCAATGGTTTTGCCAAAGCTTTTTACAATCCGCAACCAGAGACCTCGACTTTTTTAACCACCACGCAAAATGAAATCAGTGACCAGTTTTCTTATGTCAAAGATGAATCTGTCGATTGGTTAAAACAGACTGATGCTTATGTTCGAGCCGAGACTTATTCCAACGAAATTCGTGATACCTTCAAGGGTTTTTCTTTGGATATTTTTCACGTCGACAATACAATAATTAACCAAGCTGCATATGGAGAATAAATTTGAAAAGTTTGTTCATTTTAGAACTTCGTTACTCAAATTTTTAACAATTTTTCTTTTTGGTGGCGCCCTTTTGCTGTTAATTACCAGTTTGGGCCAGTTGACTATCCCAAATTCTCAACCAACAGTTCTGCAAGTTTTTTTGACCATCGGCGGCATGGTGGTTATTTTCTTTGGTCTAATTTCTCTTTTCTGTCTGCCGATTTTATTTGTTTGGTGGTTGTTTGTCCGCAAAGGAATTTCTAAAATGGCGCCAGCCGAGAAAAAAACCGCTAAAATTAAATTTTTTGTCGGTTTGGGCTGTGCTGTTTTAAGTGCAATTTTTTTCTTGGCGGTGAATTTTTGGCATCTTGATGCTAAAAAATGTGACGGGGCTGAATGTTTTGTTGACCTAGCTAATAAATGCGACGCTGTTAAATGGCAAACTACAGATAAGGCCGGAATGGAATGGTTGTATTATTCTTCACCTTATTGTCGTTTTGAAAAGAAACTTTTAACGATTACCGGTAACGAAAGTCAGGAGATGAAAAAAGTTTTGGCAGGGCAGGGTTTAAGCTGTGATTACAAACAAACTAAATTTGATTCGCTGTGGATCAATAGTTTGATTTTCGATTTGGAACCCTGCAATGGTGAACTCAAAGAATCGATTGCTAAACTTTTGTTGCTTTTGTAATTGTCTGTTATAGTTTTGCATGTTGATCTTCTAAAAATCAAATTAAATAGTATGTCCGAAATCGCCAGTCAAGAAATTTTGTCAGCTGCTGAAGAGAACGAAAAGCAAAAAAGAACAGTCGCCGAAGCCTTTAGAGAGTTTGGTTTATCTTTTGAAATAGAAAAACATCCAGACTTGCACCAACGTTTGGTTGACACCAGAGAACATTTTCAAGACGCTCACGAAATGGCTAGGATGATTTTTGCGATTAAAGACAAGCTCGAATTAGAACCTGCCGATTTTGAAAAATTACTTACAGCCACCCTCCTTCACGATATCGGCAAATCCGGACCGCCGCATTGTGCAGAAGGTTCGGCTCTGCGGACTAAAGTTAAAATGCTTTTTCCTCATGGTTATGTGCCAAATTTTCCACCAACTTTTGGTGGGTTTGCCGAACTAGTCGGTTTGGATGATGACCCAGAAAAAATTGCCGCTGAATTATCAAATGATGATACGGTGGTTGAGGTTGAAATGAAACCAATTCTTTTTTTACGACTTCATGTTTTTTGGACGTATCAAGTTTTAAAAGAAGCGGGGATTGATGATGAAATAGTAAAAATTGCCGCTTCGCATCATTTGTTGGAAGATAAAAACCCGGCTCAATTAAATGTCGCCGAAATTAGTTCCTCGGCAAAATTTCTTGAAATGACCGACAAATATCATGCCTATCTTTACAGAATATTAGCCTTGGCCGATAAGCTTCAGGCTTTTCAGGGTAGGGGAGCAAAAGCCTTACCACATTCTGAGACAATTGCTGCCCTCCGCAGAAAAGTGTTTGAAAATGAGACTTTACCGGCCGCTGTTAAAGATGAGTATGAAGAAATAATTAGAACCGTTTTTGAACCTTCGGAAAAAGAATTGGGTATTCGAGCTCAACCATAATTTTCAACAAAAAAACAGCGAAGATTCGCTGTTTTTTTGATTTAATGGTAGATTGTTGGAAATGTCTAATGACTAATGTTAAATGACAAATTATGGAATTTTATTATTTAAGAAATTTTCGACAACCGAGCTTCCAAAATTCAATAATTCAATAATTCAGAAATTTCCACCAGATATGTCCGCCACCTTTATAAAATGTCTCACTAATATCAAAGATTTGCCGATCGGCAACAAACCTCACGTGGCCATTGTCGGCCGTTCTAACGTAGGGAAGTCTTCGCTTATCAATCATTTGGTTATGCAAAAAGGTTTGGCTCGGGTTGGCGCCAGCCCTGGCCGCACGCAAACCATTAATCTTTTTGAAATTGATAAACGTTATTTTTTGGTCGACTTGCCGGGTTACGGTTTTGCCAAAATGTCCAAAGACAAGCGTTCGGGTTTTATTGACATGATCAGTCATTATTTAGATCGAGCGCCGGATTTAAAATTGGTTCTGTTGATTGTTGATGCCAGTATTCCCCCAACCGATTTAGATCACGAGATGTTGGTTTTTCTCCAAGCCTCAGGCCTCCCCACGGTCGTTGTTTTAAATAAAATCGACAAACTTTCAAAAAATCAAGCTATCACCCTAACCAAAAAATTCCAAGCCGATTTTTCTGACAACAAATGTATAACTCACTCAACTTTTACTAGCAAAGGTCGCGGTGAAATTTGGGAAGTAATTGATCAGGCGGTGAGGAAGGAATAAGTTATTTTTTCCCCCACCCCAACCCTCCCCCACCGTGGCGGTGAAGGAGGGAGAATCAATTTTTTAATCGGCTAAAAAAACATTTCGATGATCAAAAAACCAAGAGCTCTCCCTCCTTCGTATGCCTCATACGGGGGAGGGTTGGGGTGGGGGATTCGATCCAACCCAACCTAAAAATCCCCTGTAACCCCCTCGGCCATAGCCTGGCCACGGGCGAGGCCTTCGTCCCCCGCCACGTCCTTCCGAAGCCCTGCGAAGGAGGATTACACCCCTTTAACCCCTCCAACCAATAACCCTATGTCCACCCAATCAAAAACCCTCATAACCATTTGGCTCAGTTCGTTCGCAACTTTTACAATTACCGCCGGTTACATTGTTCCACAAGAACAAAGCATTAATGTGCCTGGCGAGCTTGGAGAAGTTTTTTTTGCTACCGGTTTTATTATTTTGCCTGTTTTGGTTGTTGCTTCCATAGTTATTGTTTTTGCTATGGGTCGGAAATAAAAACGAAGATTTAAAAAGATCACGCAAGGGCCGATCCGCCTTCGCCGAGCTTCGGTGGACAGGTCGGCCCTTGCATGATCTTTTTTTAGTAGAAAATTTCGGTAATGTGGCTCAAACAAGCCATTTTTTTAAATCCTTCATTCTCTCTTCATGGTTTTTCCTTTATAGTTAAACCGTTATGAAACTCCTAGTCGTCGAAGACGAACCGAAACTTAATAAAGGTTTGGTGCTCGGTCTGCAAAACCGCGGTTATGCGGTGGATTTTGCTTTTGATGGGGAAGAGGGGGAAAAGCTGGCTCGGTTGAATAAGTATGATGTGATTGTGCTTGATGTCATGATGCCAAAACAAGATGGCTTTGCGGTTTGTCGAAACTTACGGAAAAACAACATCAACACGCCGGTGCTTTTTTTGACGGCTAAAGATAGTTTGGAAGATAAAATTTCCGGTCTTGATTTGGGCGGTGATGATTATTTGGTCAAACCGTTTTCTTTCGAGGAACTGGTAGCCCGGATTCGAACGCTGATGCGACGAACTTCGACGGTTTTAAATAACGTTCTCGAACTCGACGAAATGAAATTGGATACGAGTTCGCAAAAACTTACTATCAACGATAAAGAAATCGAATTAACTTTGCGTGAGTATGGTTTACTCGAATATCTTTTGCGAAATAAAAACGTGGTCGTCGGGCGTGAAGATATTTTGTCTCACGTCTGGGACAGGTTTTTTGATTCTTTCAGTAATGTGGTTGACGTCCATTTAAAAAATCTGCGAAAAAAATTACCGAAAAAATATGCTAAACGTATTCAAACAATTTGGGGCAAAGGCTACCGGCTTTCCTAATGATCGTTTTTCTCAAGCTCGTTTATCGTTGACGATTATTTATGTCGCCTTACTCGCGGTGATTTTATTTTTTTCGAGTGGTATTACTTATTCATTTTTTTCTCAGCGTTTGGAAAATCGTTTTCAGAGGTTTAGTGTTCGGGTCAACGATCAGCGTTTTGTGATTGGCGAAATACCACCACCACCAACTTCTGAGGAGGTTCTTGGCGATCTTTTATTTTCTCTTTTGTTTGTTGATGGCTTCTTTTTGATTCTGGTTGGTGTTTTAAGTTATTGGCTAGCTGGTTTAACTTTGAAACCAATCAAGTCGGCTTATGAAGCGCAAAAACAATTTTTGGGTGATGCTTCACATGAGCTTCGAACCCCGTTAGCTATTTTGCAAACTGATTTGGAAAATGAAATGTCAGCCAGTCAGCAAGAAAATGATCGCTTGCGTATCGCGAGTAATCTTGAGGAGGTTGAACGCATGAGTCGTTTGGTTGAAAACTTATTGGCCCTTTCTCGTTTTGATGAGGAAGTTAGAGTTCAACCGAAGTTTGTTTCGCTCGATTTGTTGTCGGTGATTCAAGATACAGTTGATCGTTTGACGTCAGTAGCTCAACAACATGAGGTAAGACTAGATTTTGAAAAATCGGAAAAAATTGAAATTAAAGTTTTTTCTGATAAAGAAATGCTGTCTCAAGTTTTAAGTAATGTGATTAAGAACGCGATTATTTATAATAAGCCGGGTGGTCAAGTGACAATAAAAATTGAAGTTGAACCTCGTGAGGTTAAAATTTTTGTCACTGATACTGGTATTGGCATTGCCAAAAAAGATTTGGACAAAATTTTCGATCGTTTTTATCGCGTGGATAAAAGTCGTTCCCGGCAAACTGGCGGCAGTGGACTTGGTCTCTCGATTGTTCGGTCAATAATTGAACAATTAAACGGTTCAATTAAAATTGTTAGCCTGCCGGAGCAGGGGACTACAGTTACCTTATCCTTACCGATCGTCAAAGCTTCATAGTTTCTTCATTGGTCATTTGTTAGAGTAGAATTGTGCACAAAGTTAATTCATCTTAAGCCCATAAACCTATGAACAAAACTACAAAGATTTTTGCCATCACCGCCATCGTAGCGGCGCTCGGAACCGGAGCAGTTGGTATTGGTACCACTCTCGCGGCTCAAAACGTAATCGAGAGTCCTGAAAAAGGCAGGTCTGGTTTAATTAGTATGTTGGCAGAAAAATTTAATTTGGAAACCACTGATGTTCAAGCAGTTTTCGATGAATTTCGTGATCAGAAACAGGTGAATTTCCAGGCGCGTTATGAAGACTTTTTAGCTCAAGCGGTTACTGACGGTGAATTAACCCAAGAACAAGCTGATAGTATTTTGGGCAAACACACTGAAATCAAAAATTTCCGCCAAGGTTTGCGCGGTCAGACACCAGAAGAAATTCACTCAGCTATGGAGTCGGAGCGTGATGATCTTAAACAATGGGCAGCCGACAATAATGTTCCAGAAAGATTTCTGCGTTTTGGTCGTGGACCAGGCGCCGGTCATGGCCAAGGTCGTGGTATGATGCATCGGGATTTTCAAAAAGAAGATCCAGCCGATGGAGAAATCGAATAAAATAAAAACACGGGGAATTAAACGTTCCCCGTGTTTTTTATATTGTTTATTTTCTTGTAAACACCACGGCGTTCGGCAATAATCGTCCCGGTCCAACTTTATAATCGCCATTGTAATAAAGCGCCGACGAACCGCCGCCGTCGAGGTTCATGGCATAATCGACAGCCAAGGTTTGAAAAATTACCGCCAAATCACTCATCGAGGCACTGCCAACACTGATTAAATAAATGTATTCATCGTCCCAACCAATGCCGTCTCGGCGACCTTTGTTATTAAAGGTCGCTTCCTGAGGTTCGTTCGCCAAGACATTTTGTCCAGCCTCGATTAACGATGGCCAGCTGCCAATAACTCCGGTTGCTTTCGAACCGACTTCTGACTCAAAAGCGGCGAGTGAAACACCAAAGTCTTCGTCGCGATGAAAATACATTAGACGACCATCTTCAAGAGCCGCGATCATTGGCCGGTTATGAAAACTCATGGTGTTTTCGCGGATTATTTTGTCGGTGTCGACGTCATAAACTGGCGGCAGGAACGAATAAGTTTTTTCGGCGCAGTAGGCATAATCCGGTGGACAAAAATAAGTGCCGTTTATGCCAGCAAAGGCACTGTTGTCTGTAATGTAAGTTTCGAGCGGTTGAGCCGAACAATCATTTTCACATTCCGTGTCGTCAGCGACTTGAGTGATTAAAGTGAAAGCGTCTTTTTTTAAAATAATGGCTGTGACGTAAAAATCACCATTGACTGTTGAAAGTGTTTCGGTAATAAACGCACTGTTGGAACCATTGTCTTGCATGGTTAAGAGTCCGATACTAGCGATGGGAATTTGTTCAAGATTAGTGACTGTAATTCCGAGGCCGAGATAACGCATGAGGTCATAAGCCGATGTGCCGTCCGGCATGTAGTAACGTTTGTTGTCGGTCGGATTGATATACCAAGCCTCGCCATTTCTTTCAACTTGCAATAAAATTCGACCGGACAATCTTTGAGTTAAAGAATTATCGTAAGTTATTAGTCCGTCACCAAGTGGGTTATAGCCATCTAACACCTCATTCTTGTCGCCAAAACCATCACCATCCGTGTCGCTTAAAAGATAATTGGTGCCGAGTCCGGTCTCGAGCGTGTCGAATAATCCGTCGCCATCAGTATCGGTGGAAGTGAATCGATCGTCAGTACCGACGGGAATTTTGTTTAGGTCAACATCGGTGATTCCGAGACCGTAAGTTCGAAGAGCTGTAAACGCCGCTTCGCCATCGGCCAAATAAAACCGTTCCTCGTCCACCGGATCAACATACCAAGCCTCACCATGTTCCTCGACCGACAACAAAATTCGGCCAGAGACCGTGTCGATAATGGAAGTAGCTTGAACACTTATTGTTGGCAGGAGAAGGAAGGAGAGGAGGGTGACGGAGATTGTTTTTCGGAAATTCATATGGGGAGATTGTAGCATAAAAAAAATACCGGGTCTTGTTGTTGTGACAAGTCTCCGGTTTTAGGCGAGGGCGATCATGGTGACACCGACGGAAATCACAATGAGGCCAGGGAGAGGTTTCCGCCAGTTTTCCTTCAACGATTTGGCCGCGATCAGTAGTAGGAAGAAGACCGACAGGGCGCGCATGGTGTGGACGAAGCTTCCCAGAGTATTCTGAAAGGCTGCATACATGCAAACCACACCGATTGCCCAGACGATTCCAGTTTTTGTCAGGAGTCGGTAGTTTTCTCTGATCTCTTTTTGCCAGTCGCGGTTTTTTGCGAGAGCCAGAATTGTGACCACGAAGGCCACGCAACCCATCTCGAATAGTAGGGCAAAGGCTGGATTCGAGAGCTGGACAGCTCGGCGTTGGCAGGGAACTGTCACTGAAAAGATCGCAAGCATGATGAGTCCGAGACGGGCTCCAGGATCGGAGAAAAGAACTTTGAACGGTTGGAGCGGACCGTCTTTGAACTTATCGGCCTTCAAAACGTAAGCGCCGATCGTTGCCACGACAACTCCACCTAGCCCTAGTCCGTTCGGTGTATCCTTGTTGATGAACCATTCTCCAAACAAGACACTTACTGGTGCCAGGGCCATGATGCCGCCCATCACTGTCAGGTCGGTTTTCTTCAGACCATAATAAAACAAGAAGGCGACCGGAAGATGGAGACTGGTAGAAATCAGTAAGGCCGTCCAAGCTCCAGCTCGAATCTCTGGAATCCCGTAAAACCAGAGGACAATGAGACCGGCCGGAATCGCGAAGAGATAAAGAACTGCCATGGCCGTTTCGACTTTCATCCGCCGAACCAGCAGACCACGTCCACCATCAGAAGCACCCATGCAGGCGGCCATGATAAGCAGAAGAAGGAAACTGATGATTGTCATTACTGACTCCTGAACAGGAAAGGATTTGAAACTGAGTGGCTGAAAAAGATAACATTAGTTTTATTTTAAGTCAATGAAATTAACTTAAAATTTGTAAGTTTTCAAAGCAAATAGTTGACAATCGGCCGATTTGTGATAAGCTGTCCGGCCGAGTGATGACGCGCTGTTATCCTCGTGGTGGGGAGGAAGTTTCATGTCGAGAAGTCCATCTATCCCTTCATTGTTTACGATAATAATTGTGGCTACTGCTTTAGGGGTTTTCCTCATAGGCAGTGTGTTTTCGCCGCCCGCGCCGCCAGCCAAACCCGTGGTTCGTATCTGCGCGATGCCGGTCGAACAAGAAGGCGGTGGTTACCTGTACTACAACACGGACGATAACGATTCGGAACCGTGCCGGGAAGAAGATTTCGCCTTGTCGGCGTCTCCGAGTTCTGGTCAGGTCTTCTTCGCCTGCGACCGGCCAGAGAATGGCTGGAAGTGTAAGTTGGAATTGGATCCGGGTCAGGATTACCGGCTCACCGTCGGTAACTTCGGCCTGTCGATCGACAGGCCGACGCCATAGACTCGGGCTCCAACCAGACAAAGATTTCGTACAGCCGCTCAACCTCGAGCGGATTTTTTTATCCAAAAAACTCCATTATGTGATAATATAAACAGGTCGGATTTATTAATTTCTTTATGTCAAAAAAAGATTTTAAGGCTAATTTTCATATTCTTACCTTCAGAACCAGGCTGAAAAAGTGTTTTGGTGAGGCTTTGTGGTTAAGGGTTTTTTTGGCTGATCCGCACCATGGAATTCTTCATGGTAATCGGGTGCGAAAAGGTTGTTTGAAATTGATGCAAAAAATGGAAGTGGCGGAATTGAGTAAGTTAAAAAAGGAAGGTCAAAAAATTGATAGTAAAAATCCTTTGGCCAGTGCTATTGAGGCCGTCGAGATTGCCGCTTTGTTTCATGATTGCGGGCGGTTTAATGATGCCGGTGAAGTTAAATTTGAGGAGCAGGGAAAGCATCATGAATTGAGCGCGGCTCGGACTAAAGTTTTTTGTCAGCATTTTGGTTTTTTAAAAGCCCTACCATTTGTCGAGGAAGCTGTCCTTTGTCATGATTTTAATAGTCAAAAAACCACGCCGCATCTTAAACCGCCAAAATCAATGATTGGCAAATTGGTTCAGGCTTCGGACCAAATAGGTTGGTTTCATCCGGGTTCGGTTCAGCGAACCTTGGCTTACAATATTAATTTAAAGATTCCATTTTTTGATCCGACTTTTGATTTGACGACCAGATTAAATTGGAAGATTCATGTTCAGTCGTTGGACGCGATAACGGTTTTAATGCACCAGCTTTTTGGTTCCTGCAAAGCTGATCGTTTTGGGGTTAAAGCGGCGCGAGAAAAGATTGAGACTTACAAAGAACAATTAGAAAAAAAGATTCTTCAGGCGGCTCATAAACATGGGGTTAAAAAAGAGATTCAAGAGCTGATTGAGGATTTTAGACGTCAAGAAAAAAATTAAAAACCCCTTCAACCCCTTCCGCCCCCTTTATTCCCCTTTAGACCATTCCGATAATATGTTTCAATTTATTTTAAATTTTTTTCATCGTCGAGCCGGTAAATTTTTGCGTGAAGGTGGTAAGATGGCGCCGGAAAAAGTTGCGGCTGAGGCGGTGACCATGGCCACGGCCGGTGGTTGGAAAATTCATGTTGATCCAGAATGGCGCGAGCTTATCGGTTACGACAAAATGCCCCAGGCTGAACAGGATCGAGTTTTGAACGAAGTGGTAAGTTCGGCTTTGGTCACAGTTTACGCCGGTCTCGACGAAACCATTCCTTGTTTGCCCGGCGATCGGCGGGAATTTTGGCGTGGCGTGCGTGATGCTTTTTATCCGGCTTATCAAAGTTGGCAAAAGGAGAATGGTATTCCCGATCAAGCCATTCGTGACTGGCAACAACTTTTTGCTTTGCGATACGAGGAATATTTGCAGGCCCAATCCGACACTTACGAAAAATTCCATCTCGACTTAGCCGCTCTGCGCTCCGACGACGATCGCCATGCCACGGTTCGAGCTATGACCATTGCCGCCATGACCATGCTGCATGTAAATCGCGGCCAAAAATTTCCCAACGATTTGAAGTCAGTTCGCTGTTTACAAAAACATCTCGGTTATTTGGTCAGGGAAAATTGGCGGCGGTTTGGATGGTGACTATTTTTAAATTATTTAATTATCGAATTATTGAATTATGGAGAGCATTTTTTCTTCACCCGTCATCCCGTTCGGCCCCCATCCCAACCTTCCCCCGTATGAGGCATACGAGGGAAGGAGAATTCTTGTTTTGGGTTTTATTGTCTAGAACTTTGATTCAAATGATTTTCTGATGGACATGATATTGGATCGAAAAGGTAGAAAACCGATAATCATTTTAATCATTAAATCAGTGAAATCATAGTTCAAGACGAATAATTCAAACGAAGAAATTTTAAACGAATTAGAAAAAGTTTTAACTAAAATAAAAAACCATCTTCAGTAATACTCCCTCCCTCGTATGCCACATACGGGGGAGGGCTGGGGTGGGGGCACTTATGCAAAAAACATTTTCATCCATCATCATCGCCTCAATCCTATTCTTCAACCTCTTTTTTCCCGTCATGGCGGCCGAACCAACGGTGACTTCTGATACCTCGTGGCTTTCCGAGCTCGTCGCCCCGAGTTCTTATTTTCATATGCGGGATGGAAATATAAATGAGATTACGCCGGAGGATTATATTAATCGTTATCGGCGGGCTTTGGGTTTGCCGGAGCTTAGAACCAACGAAGCTTTGCAAGCCAGTGCTAAAAATCACGTCGATTATCAAAATAAAAACGGCCTTTATAACAGCGACCCGCATGGCGAAAATCCAAACGCGATTGGTTTTACTGGAGCGACACCGGCTGACCGTTGTGTGTACGCCGGTTATGGTAGTTATTGTGGCGAGGTTCAGGCTGGTGGTGATGGTGATTTGTATTCGGCCCTCGACGGTTTTATGATGACGCCTTTTCACCGCCTTGGTCTTATTGGTGTTGGGGCCACTGAAGTCGGTTGCGCTCACACTGGCAACTGGGTAACTTGCGATATTGGCTACACGCTTTATTCGGGCTACTCAACTGATTTTGATTTTGACCAGCCAATACTTTATCCAGCCAACGGTCAGGTGATCAGCACAACTTTTCCGGTTTATGAAACACCAATGCCTTATCCAGATTACGCCGGCGAAAGGATTGGTCCGACTTTGATGCTTTGGATTTCTTCCATGAGCACACCGCCTGAGGCCGAAGTGGCGCTTTACGATTTAACCGCTCAAAAATCCATCAACACCATTATCAGTATCGATACTGAAAATTGGTACACTCTCAACGCCATCTTTTTTAATCCAGTCGAACCGCTCGAGCTTGATCACGAATACGCCGCTTATGTCCATGATATTTCCGGGGCCGAAGCTTTTTCCGAAGTCTGGACTTTCAAAACCCAAAAAAGTTCTTACGTCGATTTTCCGAACGCTAACGAAACCATTACCTACGACGCTCATGTTGATTGGGCCGGCAGCGGCACCGAGCAATTAGTTACCACGCCAGATCCTACTTTATCTCAGCTCATTGATCGTCTTAGCGGTTACATTATGCTGGCGGTCGATAATCATGGCGAGGCTTGGTACATCGATCCAGTTTCTCGTTATCGCTATTATCTGAAAGACGGCCCAACTGCCTACGAGTTCCTCCGTTCCTTTGGCCTCGGTATAACCAACGCTGATTTAGCCAAGATTCCAACTGAGAACGATGCCGTTGGCGGCGGAGCATCGGCTCAGAGATTGAGTGGTCGAATTCTTTTACAGGTCGAGGAACATGGCGAGGCTTGGTATATCAATCCATCTGATCTCAAAAGATATTATTTAGCGAACGGCGACGAGGCTTACCGAATCATGCGCGAAATTTCCTTCGGTACTTTAATATCATCGATTTCGGGGATTGAAGTTGGAGAGGTGGAGTAAATTATTTAATTAAGGAAGCTTAATTCTTTAAAATAATAAACTCCATCATTTGTCATTTGACATTCCAATCCACTTGTCATTCTGAACGCCACGTGAAGAATCTTTTTTGCTATCTCGAATATTTTTATGTCCGCGTTCTCTCTCACCGACAGTCAAATTAAAAAAACCAAATTAATCCTGATTAATCTGATTCCGCTCCTGGGTGTCCTGTTTTTTGATTGGAGTCTCTTTTTAGTCTTCTTCTACTATTGGTTGGAAAACTGTCTGGTGGGTTTGTCTAGCGCCGGCGAAATGTTAATGCTTAGTTTCTGGTGGCGCAAGATTCGTATCGGTTTGGCTAGCACGGCGTTTTTTATTTTTCATTATGGCGGTTTCATGGTTGGCCATTTGTTTTTATTAGTTTTTTTCTTCGCCACCAATGATCCGATTTTCGAACGTTTTGTTTGGCCGTCATGGCCGCTTTTTTGGTTTATCTTTTTAAATTTTATTCCGGTACTTTTAGGCTACGGAATTTCTTTAATTAGATTCTATCAAGCTAAAGATAAAACCATCAGACTCGGAAAATTAATTTTTAACCCATATCGACGTTTACTGGTTGTTCACCTGACTTTGCTACTCGGCGGTTTGGTGGCTGCTTCGCTAGGTGCACCGATTTTGTCGTTAGCGGTTTTGATCGGCCTCAAGTTAGCTTTTGATTGGTGGAGCGAAGGTTTAAAAAATGATTAAAAAATCATTTCAATCAGTAAATCATTGGAATCAAGGTTCAAGATAAATAAAAAACCGCTCATCCCAAGGATCGGAAGACGTCGTTCGTGAGCCACAATTATAAACAAATTTAGCCCAACCAATTGTGAATTTAACAAGCCAAGGGTACCCCCCTTGACTTGTTTTCCATCTTCTGCTAACGTGCCCGGTAGCCTTTCAAGGAGTACTCCATGTTCAGAATTTTTCTGGGAGTACTCGTCGGGGTACTCCTTTTGATCCTTATTCTCTTGAGGCAGGCGAACCGCGGGTTTTCCTGCTCCAAATCCCGGACAACCGCTGACCGGAGCGACACCGATCGTCGCACAGCGGTTTCAAACGGCCGGCCGAAGCCTCCATCGGCCGTCACCGTTCGTCCGGGGAAACCCTCTAGGCTCGAGATTTGCGCCAGGCAGGCGCAGGATTGGAGGATCCTCTACGCCTCCTGGATTCCTCCCCCTGGAAGCCTTCGCTTCCTGGATTCCTGTCATTCCTGTCCTGTGTCTTGCGCGCCGAATTCCCATGTGGTTCGGCGCGTCCCTTTTTTTAGAAACCATTTTATTGGTTTTTTTGTTTTAAATTTTTTAATAAAAAAACCGCGCGTCCAGTTTGGGCGGCGGCGCCTCATTCAGAGGTTGTGGATGAAGGAATTACCCGCCGATGACGACAGGTTTGCCTTCGGACGAGCGAAGCTGAATCATCCCAGCCTCCAGCCAGGCCGTGCAACCCTCGGAGCAGGTGCCGTCCGCCATGGCTTGTCGCATTCCAGCTTCGCTGAGCACGTCGGGATGGCTCAAGTGGCTGTTGCCGAAGTCGATGACTGTGAGGTCCTCGCCTCCGACTCCAGGATCCGGAGTGTAGATGATTTTGCAAGGGGCGGTTGGGGTGCAACCGCGGGACTGGAGGTGGTCAGCCAGGGTTTCTGACTCACAGCCAATCGCGACAATGAGAAGGAAAGGAAGAACAAGGTGCTTCACGAGAATTCTCCGGTTCGGGTTCGGGTTTGGGAAGCCCGGGTATTTAAACCCAGAGCATCAATTTTGTCAATAACAGATGGTCAAAAAAGATTTTTTAAAATTTGGTTTTTCTGGTACTATTTTGTTGGTGATTAAAATGATTCGATTATGAAAAACTATCAAAAACTCTTGGAAATCACAGTGGCCCATCTCCAAACCAAAAAACAAATTCTTTTTTTGACGACTTCAAATCGTTGGCGTAATGAAAAGGGTGGGGAAGAACCGAAGAGTTCTCAACTGGCCAAAAAGATGGCCGAGAAAATCGGGGTTGAAAAAGTTAAAATTATTGATGTTAGTAAGTTGAAAATTTATCCTTGTGAGGGCAATGTCTCCACGGTTCATGGCAATACTTGTGGTGTACCGGAAGCTCTTTTGAAAGACGGTGAAAAAAACCCTTCTGGCTGTCATCGCTGTTGGGCCAGTCTGAATAATCCTGATGATGAACTCTGGCAAATTAGTAAAGCTTTGTTTGAATCGGAAGCGGTGGTTTTCTTTGGTTCAGTTCGTTGGGGACAAATGAACGCCTTTTATCAAAAATTGATTGAACGTTTGACTTGGCTCGAGAATCGTCATTCGACTTTAGGTGAAGATAATGTTTTGAAAAATATTGAGGCCGGAATTATTGCCGTGGGTCACAATTGGCGGGCTGATGAAGTTGTTGAGGTTCAGAAAAAGGTTTTTAGTTTTTTTGGTTTCCAAGTACCAGCCGAATTATCTTGGGCTTGGAGTTTTACGACTGAGGATGATGAGAGCAACGATGGTTATTTGGCCGATGCTAAGGATTTTAAAGAAACTTTTTTGAAATAATATGACTTTAAAGAAACCGAAAATAGTTATTATTGGCGCTGGTCCAGGTGGTCTGTCGGCTGGTATGCTTTTGGCTCATCGTGGTTTTGCGGTCGAGATTTTTGAAAAAGCGGCTCAGCCGGGCGGTCGAAACGGTTCGCTGCAGTTAGGTGAATATAAATTTGATATCGGACCAACTTTTTTCATGATGGATTTTGTTTTGCGAGATATTTTCCAGCAATCAGGTCGCGATTTGGCCAAAAGTCTTTCTTTAATAAAACTTTCGCCAATGTATCGTCTGTTTTTTGCTGATCAGCAAATTGACATTTACGATGATGAAAATAAAATGGCCGCTGAGTTGAAACGAGTTTTTCCCGGCGATGAAATCGGTTTAAAAAAATTCCTGGTTAAGGAAAAAGTTCGTTTTTTAAAACTTTTTAAAATTTTATCGCGCGATAACAATAATATTTTGCGGGCCGCCTCACCGGAATTTTTGTCGGCTTTGCCAGCTTTTTCCATCGGTTGATCTTTGTATGATGCACTGGGTGATTATTTTAAACATGAATACGCTCGCTTGTCTTTTACTTTTCAAGCCAAGTATCTTGGTATGTCACCTTGGGAATGTCCGGCGGCTTTTTCCATGGTGCCTTATGTCGAACATTTTTTCGGTATTTATCACATCCGTGGCGGTTTGAGCGAAACAGCGGTGGCTATGGCTCGCGCGATCGAGGAGGATGGTGGAAAAATACATTATAATTCTCCGGTTAAAGAATTAATTCTCGAAGGCAAAAAAGTGATCGGGGTCGAGCTAGCGACTGGCGAGAAAATTTTAGCTGATCGAGTTATTGTTAATGCGGATTTTTCTTACGCCATGAATAATTTGTTGCCGGTCGGAACTTTAAAAAAATACACGCCGGCTAAATTTAAAAAATTAAAATATTCTTGTTCGATTTTCATGATGTATTTGGGCGTGAATAAAAAATTTGATTTAAAACATCACAGTATCGCTTTTGCCGATGATTATCGAAAAAATGTTAAGGATATTTTTGGTGGTCAATTAACTGAAAAAGATTTTTCAGTTTATCTGCGTGACGCCTCGGCCGTTGACCCGACTTTGGCGCCAGCCGGCAAAAGCGCTTTGTATGTTTTGGTGCCGGTGCCGAATAATCGAGCGGGTATTGATTGGTCGGAAAAAGCTCCACTCATTCGCGATCAGGTTTTAGAGATTCTGGAAAAAAAGTTAGGTTTAATTGTCCACCCCACCCGGTAAACCACTGGTTTGACCAGTGGACTCAAAAGGTTTGACCTTAACGCAGAAAAACAAAAAACATAGTAAAATTCTGACCGGTGGCTTATGAGATACGCTCTGGTAAGATTTCAC